>CAKVBE010000120.1 GCA_934725005.1 uncultured Rickettsiales bacterium
TTCTTTTAGTATCCATAGTAACTTCTTATTTTATTAATAATAATATGCTATAATAGAGATAATTATGATGTTTTTTTTGTATAAAGTCAATGTATTTTGTGTTTATTAATTTTATTGTGTTTCTTTTGACTAAACTAGTACATATTGCATTATTATTGACATTGGAAAATAACTTCATATAATTGTGCAATATGTTTGTTTTAATTGTTATCAATGACACATATAGTCAAAAAAATTCTAACTATTTTAATAATTATTAACTTAGTATTGCTGATCTTTTTAATTTGTATAAGAAGTAGATTTGTAACTAAAGATCCTATGTTTGGCACTGTTATCAACTCAATAATTAAAAATGAAGATTTATGTAAAAGATTTAATATGAGTTCAGATAATATTTTTGATTATTATGGGAAGAGTGTATTATTTGATGTATATAGTCTTGATGATTCTAAATATAAATCCAATTTAAATTTAGTTAGCAATATAACTACTGAAAGACTAAATATAAATATTGTTGATATAATATTTTATGAAGAAAAGAACATAGATAAAGTTAAAGATTTCATTGCTAAAAATAGTATAAATAGACCAGTACTTTACGTTGAAAAATCATTTCTGAGTAAAAAATTGTCTTTAGATTCAAACTCCGTAGTTTTATCTGATTTAAATATAGATAATGTTATTAAATTAAAAAGTTTTGATTATATGGAATTAGAGGAAAATGTAAAAAATTTATATAAAAAAACTAAAAAAATAAGGAATATTGATGTTAAGAAGGTTGTAAAGCAAAATAATGATGAACTTGTCATAAAGTCAATTGGGCGTATGTTGCCTGTTAAAAATGATGATTATAATGATTTATTTTTTGTTGATTATATAGGAAATAAAATATTCAGCATATACGCCAACGGAAAACTTGATTATTACATTGGCAACGGAAAAGAAGATGATGGAAATGTTGACAAAATCTCGTTTAATAATATAAGATCGGTTAAATTATATAATAATAACTTGTTTGTTCTTGATGGTATTTTTCTAAAAAGAATAAATTTAGATACAAATAGGGTAGACATAATTCTGCAGGATAATATACTGGAAGGTGTTAACGATTTTGAGATGATAGATAAAAATAATCTAATTTTTACTACAAATACTGAGAAATTAATTACCTATGATGATGGTTTTAATATTATTAAAAATAATTTTGGTTCAATAAATAAAGTTGTAAAACATGATGGTAAAATCGTTTTATCTGATATGGATAAATCAAAATTTTATATTTATAAAAATCATGATATTTATAAGTTTATTGATTTAAATAATATTCTAAACAGAAATGTTAATATTATAGATTTCGCCAATAATAATGATACACTATATTTTGTTACCTCTGAGAATGAAATATTAATGTTAAAAAATAACAAAGTTGATGTTAGAAAATTTAATAACATCAAAAACATAAAATTTATAACTGTAGACAACAGTAGTTTGTACATGTCTGATGATACTAATATATATGAATTAAATATTAAAGATTTAAATAACGATAATTATGAAAAAAAAATCAAAAGAATCGATTTTAAATTTTCATATAAGTCTAAAAACTATTTTACCTTTAAAGAATTTGATTTTATCGATGCTAATAAAGAAATTGTTTGGTTAAATGATATTTTATCGATTGTTATAAATGAAGATTCTTATATTGATTATAAAGCACCGAATTATATAGATTTATATGAAGTAAATGGTAAAAAAATTTCTTATGTATCTGGAAATTCCGTAATGAATGATAATGTAGTTTTTGATAAAATCGATACAAATAAGAATTATTATATAAATGGTAAAATATATTACAGATACGATGATAAGATTTTTGTCAAAAAAATAAATAATTTTGTTGAGTTTAAAGATAATTATGTAAATAAAAACATTGAAATTAATTTTAATAATATTTATCTTGATAAGTAGTTTTTTTAAAAATACAGTCTTGTATGAGAAGCTTCGTTAGTGTTTTAATCTTGTTGATACTTGTTGCTGGTTGTAAGAGTATAAAAGAGGATACACTAAATCCTATGATAGATAAGGAAGTTGGGTTGAGAAAAAATGATGTTTTTCCAAACAAAGATTTGGAAAAAGGAAGGATGGATTTTGTTGATTTACCTCGACCAAAAATGATGGATGTTTTTGTTCCAACACCAGCACCACTAATTGGTAATGGGCAATTAATTTCATTTTCTATAACTGAAGAAGTGTCCATAAAAGATGTATTTTTAGAACTATCAAGGCTAGCCGATATAGATATTCAAATAGATCCAAGTGTAAATATGAGTGTTATATTTAAGGCTACTGACAAAACACTTGATGTTATTATTGATAATTTGTGTAATATTGGAAATCTCAAGTATGAGTATAAAAATGGTATACTAAAAATTGAAAGAGATACACCGTATTTAAAAGATTACGATGTTGATATTCTTATGGAACATGAATTATGGGGTACTATAAAGGAAGGCATAGAAAATATACTTGAAACACATAATGAAATTTATAATAAGAATGTTGATGCAATAAACAGAAGAAATATTGGTAATGTTGTAACATCTGAAAATAGAAATGCAAATCAAGTCATAGGTAATTCAGATATGCTTGCCAAAGAGAATTTTAAAATTTTAATAAATAAACCAGCTAGTTTGGTAACAATTTATGCCGATAAAAAAACACAAGAAGCTGTTGATAGATACATAGAAAGGGCAAAAGCTAACTATGGCTCACAAGTGTTGATAGAAGCAAAAGTTGTTGAGGTTACGCTAAAAAATGAATTTAGCGCCGGTATAAATTGGTCACTGAGTGAAGTTAGAAACACAAAGAGTACTGCTGGTTCACAAGATGCTAATGGAAATATTATAAATACTGTTACGAATTCACAGGCTTATACTAAATTGTTGGATATTGGTTCAACTGCAACGCTATCAGGTGGTTTAAAGACTCTTGATCTTGCAAAAGCTATAGGTTCTAAGGATTTGAATATTATAGTTTCAGCATTGGAAGAATTTGGTACAACTAGAACATTATCAAGTCCTAGGGTTACATCTCTAAACAATCAAACTGCAAAATTAGATTTCGTTAAGAATATCGTTTATTTTTCTGTAGAAAGAGAAGAAGATGAAGATGATAATGGTAATAAGACATATACATATACATCAACTAAGCAAGAAGAACAAGAAGGTGTAATTTTAGAAATAACTCCATCAATTAATCTTAAAACAAATGAAGTTACATTAAAAGTAAAACCAGAATTAAGGACAAAATATAGTGAAGTAAGTGATCCTAATCCTGATATTACTAATATAGTTCCTGAGATTCAAACTAAAAAAATTGAAACATCATTAAAAATTGAGTCTGGAGGCGTTATGGTTATAGGCGGATTGATGAGTGAAGAAACATCGAATGTTGATAGCGGTGTTCCATTTTTAAAAGATATTCCTATTTTAGGCTGGTTATTTAAATATAAAACTAAAAGCAAGAACACAACTGAAACTGTTATATTTATAAAAGCAACGATTATAGATAGAAGTAATCCTTTAGATAAGGGGGACAGAGATTTTTATAATAAATACACAAATGAAAGAAGTAGTTTTATAGACTAATTATACTAGATTTAATTAACTCAAAATATATTATTTTGTGTTGACTATTAATTAGGTATGTACTTAAATTAAGATATGTTTATTATGAATAAAGAGTATAATTATGACTGCAATAGTAGAATTAGATGGTAATATTCGTAGCATTATTGGTAAAAATGCTTCAAAAAAATTATTAAAAGAGAATAAAATCCCAGCTGTTATCTATTCAGAAAATGGAGAAGATAACTTATGTATAGAATTAGATTTAAGAAAATTCGAAACTGAATATCTTAAGGGAAACGTACAGTTGAAAATTTTTAATATTAAAGTAGGTGACAAGGTACATAGAGTTATCCCATATCAAATAGATATTCATCCAGTTACTGAT
>CAKVBE010000121.1 GCA_934725005.1 uncultured Rickettsiales bacterium
ACATAAGCCTTGCTCAATTTTTTGAAACTCTTTAACTATCTAGGATATGCTCTATATTTATGAGCAATGAGTTTATGTTTCGCAATGCTATATAGAGCTCTGTTGAGTCCTTTAATTGCAAATCACTATCAGTAATACAGGAATCTGTCGCTAGGGCACAGATTTTTACCAATGCTCTAACTTCACCTAATAATTTTTGAACTTGCTCGACTCTCGTTTCAAGACTTTTCATTCTTCCTCCTTATAAAATAATGTACCTAACTAGCCCGTTACTTATGGATATAGGGCTAAATTTAATCAAGTTCTATTATTTCACTTAATTCTATTCAATCATTAGGATTACCAGACCTTTTAAGATAAAAATGCCCGCCATCAATTGCAACTTTACCACAGGCACAAAATTTAAAATCGTGTCTACTTTCAGATTCAATAGCTTCGCCACAACATTTACATTTGATTTTATTTCTAATTATTTTTATTTGCATAATCAACTCTTTTGTATAAACATATCGAAAAAGTTTTTAAAATTATGCAGTAAGTCGTATATTGTTGCAAAAGTTAAAAAAGAAAATTTTAACAAAAACAAAATTCTGTATATTTTCATGGTAATATCAAATTAGGAATATTTTTATGCCAAAATTAGATAAAATTAAAATAGAAGGTTATAAATCAATTAAAAATCTAGAATTGGAATTGTCTAGATTAAATATTTTGGTTGGTTGCAATGGAGCTGGGAAATCTAACTTTATCTCCTTTTTTAAACTTCTAAATAATATGATAGAAAACAACTTAGAAGCATATGTAACTAAATCAGGTGGGGCTAATACCTTTTTTCATTTTGGCTTAAAAAATACCCAAAATATAAATGCAGATTTATATTTCGGGCAAAATAGATATGAATTAACATTTGAAGCTACTGACAATGACCAATTATTCTTTTCTAAAGAATCAGCAATGTACAATACTTCATATGGCAATTGGTATTCTGATTTTAATCGTTCAGGACATCAAATTACTAAATTGCTAGAAAGCAGAGGAAAAGTAACTGAGTATGTTAGGGAAGCATTAGAGAATTGGATTGTATATCACTTTCATGATACAAGTTCAACAGCTGGAGTTAAAAGATATTGTAATATAAGTGATAATATTGCTTTAAAACATGATGCATCTAATTTGGCCGCTTTCTTATTTTTATTAAAAGAAAAATATAATCAAAACTATAGCAATATTGTAAAAACAATACAACTTGTAGCTCCATATTTTGATGACTTTATCCTAAGACCCAACCCCCTTAATGAAGAAAATATAAAACTTGAATGGAAGGAAAAGGGGTCTAGAGAATATTTTGATGCAAATTGTTTATCAGATGGTACTTTAAGATTTATTTGTTTAACAACTGTTTTATTACAACCAAAATTACCTACAACAATAGTAATTGACGAACCAGAATTGGGTCTTCATCCTTATGCTATTAATGTTTTAGCGGGTTTAATGAAACGTATTTCTGAAAAAAATCAAATAATAATATCTACCCAATCTGTTCCATTAATAAATGAATTTACAATTGAAGATATTATAACTGTTGATAGATTGGATGGTCAGTCTGTATTCAAAAGACATAATTCTAAAGATTTAGAAGAATGGTTAGATGAATATTCTGTTGGTGAATTATGGGAAAAAAATATTTTAGGGGGACGCCCATAAATGTCTGTGAATATAGCTATCTCCGTTGAAGGACAAACAGAAGAAAGTTTTATAAAACAAATTTTAATGCCATACTTATTAACAAAAAATATTTACGTGGAACCTATAATTGTTAAGACTAAAAAAATGGCAAATCATTCTTTTAAAGGTGGCACAATATCCTTTGATAAAGCAATAAAGGATATAAGCAGGCTTATAACAGCAAAATATGATTTGGTTACTACTTTTTATGATTATTATGGTTTACATGAAGATTTTATCCCTAAACATAATCTAACAAATTCATATGACATTGTTGAATTAATAGAGGAGAAAATGTCTACACATATAAATAATGAAAAATTTATTCCATACATTCAGTTGCATGAATTTGAAACATTTTTATTTGTAGAATCCGATACTACTATAAATAATTTAATGGATTGCAGAAAAAACATTGTAGAACTGGTAATAAATAAGGCATTACAACAAGCTAATAATAATCCAGAATTAGTTAATAATTCACCTGCAACAGCTCCTAGTAAAAGGATATTAAAAGCATACTCAAGTTATCAAAAAATCACTGATGGTACTAATGTATGCAGAGACTTAGGAATTCAAAAAATCAGAGAACATTGTCAACATTTTGACAGTTGGATAACAACAATAATCAAGCGTTCAGAAGAAATATTGGCAAATAAGATTTCAAATTAATATAATAATAGGACATTTTAATTAAAAAAAATAAATTAAAACATTTAAGTTCATAGGTTTTCTCTCTAAAATAGAACATTTTGTTTTTTATATATTATAAAAAATGGAGAATTTAAAAATCTTAAGTTTTATTAAGTTTACATATCTTTAATAAGTTTAGAAATGCATTATCAATGCTATAATTACAATTAGGATATGAATAAAAATAAATTTATAAAACTACCATCCATATTGGACAAAGCAATTCAGAATGAAAATGAAGACAAGTTTGGACATGTTCATTATGCTAAGATACTATTTTCAATAATAGAAAATCATAAAGATGAAACTCCCTTTTCAATTGGTTTATTGGGACAATGGGGCGTAGGAAAAAGTTCTATTAAACAGATATGCATTGATAAATTTTTAAATGCGAATCGTGATAAATATGAAGTTTTAGATTTTAATGCATGGCGGTATGAAAGTGAAGATATTAGACGTTCACTGCTAAAATTTTTACATTCTAAATTAAGTAATGAAAAAGAAGAAGATTTAAGACGACGCTTATATTCTAATATTACAGATATGTTTAAAAGGGAAAAATCAACAAGAGAAGCTATCGTTGAATTTATAGATAAATACTTATGGATTCCCGGACAAATTATTTGTATTGTTCTCATATTAACTTGGTTAGCAGTTCAAATTAATAAGATATTTTCCTTTGGACTAGTCGATGGTCCACTTGTTTATACAGTTTTTGCGTTATGTGCAGCTGCTATTATAAAATATGCATTTAATGTTAATGGGTTTATCATTTCAAAATATACAGATAGAGTCGTTATGACCCCTCCAATTATTTCATCAGAGCAATTTGAAGATGAAATATTGGATATTTTAAAAAATAATAAAAAAAGTAAAATAGCAAAAAATAAAAAAATTGTTATTTTTATTGATGATTTAGACCGATTAGCACCAGAAAAAATGATTAAAGGGTTAGATGCGATAAGAGTCTTTTTAGATATACCAGAAAGTAATTTTATATTTATAGTTTCTTGCTACGATGAACATATTGCAAAATCTATATCACAAACGAAAAAGACTTTTTCAGACATAGAAAGTGCCAGAAAATATTTAGATAGGGTTTTTCAATTTAAAATTGATATTCCTAATATCCCAAATCAATCAATGAAAGATTTTGCTCTCTGTTGTTTAAATCAATTGGATTCCGCAGAATCATTTAAGCAAGATATTCTTAAATCCAACACATACAATTTAAACAGAATATTAAATATATTAATCCCTATTGAAATAAACAGTCCACGCGCAACAATACAAATTTTAAATTCATATATGCAAGCATGGTGGATTGCAAAACAAAGAGAACAAAAATGTGAATCATGTAATAATGAAAGTCATTGCCCAACTACAGGAGAGTGTTTATTACTTAAAGATATTATATCTTCTAGATTAGATATTTTGGCAATAGTAACCCTTATAAAAAGTCAATTCCCAGAGTTGTATAATGATATTGTTATAGAACCTCAAATATTAAAATTTCTTTTATGGAAATTTATTGGAATACAAAGTTATGA
>CAKVBE010000122.1 GCA_934725005.1 uncultured Rickettsiales bacterium
AAATTACATTATCTTCCTTATCTGCCAGTTCTTTATATTTCAAATATAATTCATTATTTTTTTCATCATTCACAGGATAGTATGGTTCATCCCCTCTTTCCCATTCACTAGAATATTCTCTAGAAATAATAGTTTTTGGAATATCATTACCATTCTCATTCTTTCCAAACTCAAACCACTTATGTTCAATTATACGTGTCCATGGGGTTTCTTTATCTGTATAATTAACAACTGCATTTCCTTGGAAATTTGAAATATTTAATATTTCATTTTCAAATTTTATAGAACGGTATTCCAAGACTCCTAATTTATAATCATAAAAAGCATCTATTGGTCCTGTATATACTATACATTTAGCCAGTTTATTAAACTTTTCTCTGTTTTCAAGATAATTACAATTAAGTTTTATTTCAATTCCTTCAAGAATATCATTTATCATTTTAGTATAGCCTCCAATAGGAATCCCCTGATATAAAGCATTAAAATAATTATTATCAAACGTCATTCGCACCGGAAGTCGATTAATAATAAATGTCGGTAAATCTTCACATGCTCTTCCCCATTGTTTTTCAGTATATCCTTTAATTAGTTTTTCATAAATATCTCGCCCTACTAAAGAAATCGCTTGTTCTTCCAAATTTTTCGGTATGCCAACAATTTCTTTACGTTGCTCTTTGATTTTAGCAATCGCTTCTTCTGGCGTGACACATCCCCACATTTTATTGAATGTATACATATTAAATGGTAACGAGTATATTTCACCTCTATAATTTGCAACCGGTGAGTTTGTAAATCTGTTAAATGTACAGAATTGATTTAGATAATCCCACACACCTTTCGTATTTGTATGAAAAATGTGTGCCCCATACTTATGAACATTTATTCCCTCTATATTCTCTGTATAGATATTTCCACCTATACTATCTCTTTTTTCTATTACTAAAACTCTATAACCTCTCTTTGTCATCTCTCGTGCAAAAATAGAACCATAAAGTCCTGCCCCAACTACTAAATAATCATACATTTTTATCACTCCAAAATTTTTTTCGATTTTCCTGAAAGTAAACTGATTTTAAATTTTACCAATGGATGCTTTTTTATAAAATTCAATCCTCTAGCTAAAATCGAATACACTATCTCTTCCACCTTATTACATGTTTCAAAATTAACATTACAATACTTCTGTAATAAATCCATGTCAATTGGAACTGGAACTCCTACCCAACTTGTCCCATCATCATATTCAATAGCTCTTTTTCTTAATAGATACTTTGCATTCTTAGTATAAATATATTTTCTAATACCACCATACTGGTTTGCAAAGTAAATCCACATATAATAGTTCTCCACCAACTCTGGAAACCAATGTTTGATATTTAAGCTATCATTATATCCCCAACTATCTAAATATAAAATTGCTTCTATCAAATATGTATTATAATAATATGCAAATCTCAACATAAGAGGGTAATCATCTAATCCTATCCCATCTCCTTGATTTCTAAATCCTCCTATTGACATCAATTTGTCTCTGCGATAAAATGATCCTTTCACAGATGTTTTCATTTCATAAAAATATTCTGAAAATTTAACCTTTCGGACAATGGTTTCACATTCAGTTCCTTGATATTCTTTATTAATATCAACCAAATCATCTTTTATTTTCAATAATTTATAATTACAACATAACTGATCTATCTCCGAATGTTCATCTATTATCATTTTCATATTAATAAATAAATTATTTTTCATAAAATCATCAGTATGCAATATAGTAATCCATTCAGAATTTGCCAATTCTATTCCTCTATTCCAATTTGCAAACACTCCTAAATTCCTGGTGTTTTTATAATAACTAAACCGATTGTCATTTAATGATCTTATGTAGTCCAACACACAATTATTTCTATCATCTTTACTATAATCATCTATTATAATTATATGAAAATCAAACGGACTTTCTTGATATAAAACACTATTTATTGAACGAACAATTAATTCGAATGGATGATCATAGACAGGAATTATTATTGTCAAAAATACGCTTTCCTTATTTGGTGTACCATATATAAGCTCCGTCTTAATATCAGCATATTCACCAAAATGATTTACATTATCTAAAAAATCTCTTTGACGTATCTCTGACAAATCTTTTTCATTAATAATCATAAGTGTCACTCCTTAAAAACTTTCATTAATATTCGAAACTACATTATAAGGAAATTCATATAAATAACCGCTTAAATTTTTTTCTATTATACTTATCTCATCACTATATTGGCTATAACATTTAAATACTTGTGTATTCTTAATTGATACATTCGGATTAAATTTCTCATATTTTTTAGAATGTTGTTCACTACTTAAATTAAGAAAACTTTTTATTTTTTCTAGCGACTTTTCATAGTTGTACACCAAATCTTCAAAGTGTAAACGCAAAATTCTATCATCATCATAATGTATCTCTACCTGTCTCATTTTTTTATAGTAATTACAAAATTGCAAAGCATCTGTAGGATATGCAACCGGACAGTTATTTTTCAACCACAAATACTTATTTAATACAAAAATATCACGCGGATCCCTATCAACAACAATTACTCTAGTGTTTTCATCGAAATAATTATTAAGACGATATAAATTATGTGGCAATAAAAATTGATCTAGCAATAAATTATGCTTGTCTGATCCAAGTAAAATATAGAAATTCTTCAAAAATTGTTTTGCATTTCCATAAAATTCTTCAGCTGTTGGATACGCAATGCGCATACCTTTATATTGTAAAACTGTTTTTAAATTAATTTTCCCAAAACTTATTGTTCTAAAAAAACGTTGAATATACAATTGAAATTGTAGATAAAATGTATCTGGTATTTGTTGATAATACCAATATATTCTATCGTCATGCTTGAAATCAATCAATTTATTGACAAACTTCTCTGTTATATTTAAAAAATCTCTTGAAACTTTTTTTTTGTACATACCTGGCCAAAAATTTTTGGTATCATACAACACCCTCATGCATTTTTCAAATCGAGTAATTGCCTCATCGGATCGTATTACATTATTACCATGTAACAATTTATCTTCTAAATCAAACACTCCATCTGGACAATGCAAAAATATATACTCAAAACTTCCATTGTTAATATCATAACTGCTAAACTCAGAAATCAAATCAGTAACAGCAGATGATCCTGATCCCATATATCCTGTAGTAATTGTAATTAAACCCATTAAAAATATACTCCCTTAAATTTTTAATTTATTTTTTATTCGTTCACAAAAATAATAATATAAATTTTTTCTTTTCCATTTTCTAATTAATGAATAAACATTTTTTTTATATACTAAACGCCCATACTCTGGATCTCTAACAGAATCAGGAAATGCATCTATACAATTGATCACGTCAATCACACAATCTTTTTTATTATTTTCATTTACTATATAATGCTCCAAACATTGACGAAACAAATTAATCTCATCATTATAATCATCTATTCCTAGTTTTTTTAATAAATGTTTCTTTGCATCATACACTGTTTTTACATAATAATAAAATTTCTTATAAAATTTTCTTCCGGCAGAATTTGTATCTGTAAAGCTATATTCATACACGATATCATTGAATGTCATGATAAAATCTATATGTTCTAAATAATTGTATAGAAATATTGCATCTTCACCATATGGCATGCCACATGGAAATTCTATATCATATTCATTAAGAATTTTCTTGTTATATAGCTTACCCCATGGTGCTGTTGGAATTTTTTCTAATAACTCTTTAATTTCATTCGTTGATTGTATTGTAAAATTTTTACATTCTAGAATATTACAAATTATTCTCTTTCTTGTTTTCTTCATTATATGAGAACCACAAACTAATACTTTATCATTTTCCGTTATATATTTAGAATAGTTTTCTAGACAATTGTAAGGA
>CAKVBE010000123.1 GCA_934725005.1 uncultured Rickettsiales bacterium
GCTTTTATTAAGGATGCGCCGATTGTTATATTGGATGAGGCAACGTCGGCTCTGGATAATGTATCTGAAGGTATAGTGCAAAAAGCTATTTATAACTTAATGAAGGATAGAACAGTATTTATTATTGCTCATCGTCTTTCTACAGTTAAAGATGCTGATAAGATTGTTGTAATTAATAATGGGCGTATTGTTGAAACTGGTACACATGAAGAGTTACTCGCTGGAGAGAATTCTATATACAGTTCGCTTTATAAAACACAATTAAAATAAATTATATTATTTTTATAATTTGGTTGACTCTTAAGTTTATTATTTTGAATAATAAATTGTGGATCCGACACGGTGTGCTTTTAAAAAACAAAATTTCCTGTATATTTTATATTAATTCCGTGTTGGATTGTATTCATTGTTTTTGTTACCATTTATAACTATCAATAATTGGCAATATTAATTGCTACTAGTTGTTGAAATTCGAAAAATAATCATTATTATTATATATATAATAGGTAATTTTTAAATTTTAGAATGACTATTGATGATGGTAACAATAATAAGAAAGATATTTTGAGTTGTTCATTTTGTGGAAAGACACAGAGAGAGGTAAAAAAACTAATAGCAGGTCCTGGTGTTAATATTTGTGATGAATGTGTTGCGTTATGTTCTAGTGTTGTAGAGAATGAGCTTTCTAACAGTGAATTTGATTTCTCAAAATTGGATATTAAACCAAAAACTATAATGGAGATACTTGATAATTACATTATTGGCCAGTCTAGAGCAAAAAAAATCTTGTCAGTTGCTGTATATAATCACTATAAAAGAATTACAAATTCTGCAAAGATATTAAAAGATAAAGATGAAACGGAGATTAATAAATCAAATATATTGATAATTGGACCAACTGGTTGCGGTAAGACATTGTTGGCTCAGACATTGGCGAAAATTCTTGATGTTCCTTTTGCTATAGCTGATGCTACAACATTGACTGAAGCTGGATACGTTGGTGAAGATGTTGAAAATATTGTTCTTAGATTGTTACAAGCAGCAGATTTTAATATTCAAAAGGCAGAGAAGGGTATAATATATATAGATGAGATTGATAAAATCTCAAGAAAAAGTGAAAATCCATCGATAACAAGAGATGTATCAGGTGAGGGTGTTCAACAAGCTTTATTGAAACTAATAGAAGGAACTGTTGCTAGTGTTCCACCACAAGGTGGTAGAAAGCATCCAATGCAAGAAATGATACAAGTAAATACAAAAGATATTTTATTTATATGTGGTGGTGCATTCGATGGACTTGAGAAGATAATTTTAGAAAAAAAAGATAAAACAAGTATTGGTTTTGGTGCTAGCATAAAAGATAAGACTAAGAACAATAACAAGAGTGAATTATTTAAAAATGTTGAACCAGACGATCTTATTAAATTTGGGTTAATACCTGAATTAGTTGGAAGAATGCCAATAATAGCTACTTTAGAAGATTTGGATAAAAATGCGTTGGTGAAAATTTTAAAAGAACCAAAAAACTCTATTGTAAGACAATATTCAAAACTGTTTAAATTAGATGATGTTGATCTTGAGTTCAGTGATGATGCATTGGATTTAATAGCTCAGAAAGCTGTTGAAAGAAAAACTGGCGCAAGAGGTTTGAAGAGTATAGTTGAGGATTTACTACTTGATGTTATGTTCGAATCACCATCTGATGGAAATATTAAAAAAGTAGAGATTTGTGTTGATAAAAATAATAATTTAGAAGTTATATCTAAGAAGTAAGGTTAATTTATGTCTAAAAATTTGGAGCTGCCACTCTTGCCATTGGATGGCGTTGTTGTCTTTCCTGGATGTTCAACGGTGTTGGTTATTAATAACAAAGAAGAAGCTTGTACGGTAAATAATTCTTTTTCTGATAACAAAACTGTGTTTTGTGTCACAAAAAAGTCTAATTTTAAAAAAAATAAAAGTATTGATAATTTGTATACTACTGGTGTTATTTGTGAAATAACACAGGTAGTTAATGTTAATGAAGAAGAAGCAAGAGTATTTATAAATTGTTTAAATAAAGCTAAATTAGAATCCATTACTGAAAATAATGGAACTTTTTCTTGTGAAATTACACCATTAAGAAAATCGAGAATAAAGGAAGATCAAAAACAAATTAATGAAATAAAAAAAATAATCTTGTCTAAAGCTGAAACCTTCCTAAAACAAAATAGCAAGTTTCCAAAAGATTTATTCTCTTTAGTGAAGTTTTTAGACAGAGAAAGTGATATTATATTTGTTTTAACAAATATTTTAAATTTAACAGTTGATGTAAAACAAAATATTCTTGAAGAAAAAACTGTGTTAGGTCAATTGAATAGATTATGTGAATACTTAGAGATTGAACTCAATCTGTTGGAAACTGAAAAAAGAATAGATAATAAAATTGATAAAAAAATACAGGATCGTCAAAAACAATTTTATTTAAGAGAAAAATTAAAGGCAATAAAAAAAGAATTAAAAGATGAAGATGCAGACGATATAGAAGATGAAATAAACGATGATGTCGGTTTGTTCAAAAAACAGGCTAAAAATATTAAATTTTCTAATGAAGCAAAAAATGTTTTTGATAGGGAAATTAAAAAACTTGCTTCAACATCTTCGTATTCTCCAGAATATTCTACAGTTAAGAATTATATAGAATGGCTTATTGATGTTCCTTGGAATAAAAATTCGCCAGCAAAAAATGATATAAAAAAAGCTGAAGAAATTTTAAATAGGGATCACTATGGTCTTGAAGAGGTGAAGGAAAGAATACTAGAATTTATTGCAGTTTATAGTAAAACAAAAAGTTTAAATGGTCCAATAATATGCTTAGTTGGTCCTCCAGGGGTTGGTAAAACTTCTTTAGCTAGATCTATAGCTGAAGCTTTAAATAGAAAATATGTTAAAGTTTCACTTGGTGGTGTTAGAGATGAAGCTGAAATTAGAGGTCATAGAAAAACTTATGTTGGCGCGATGCCTGGTAAAATAATTCAATCTATGAAGAAAGTTGGTACATCAAATCCATTAATGTTGCTTGATGAAATTGATAAAATGTCAAACGATTCAGCTAGGGGTGATCCGTCCTCTGCAATGCTAGAGGTTTTAGATCCAGAACAGAATAAAGCATTTAATGATCATTTTCTTGAGGTTGAATATGATTTATCTAATGTAATGTTTATTGCAACAGCAAATGATTTAGGTTCTATACCAACTCCATTAAGAGATAGGATGGAAATAATAAGAATCTCTGGTTATACTGAAGATGAAAAACTAGAAATAGCTAAAAGGTATATAATACCTAAATTATCAAAAACACACGGCCTAAAAGAAAATGAGTTTTCTATAGATGATGATAGTATTCTACAGGTTATAAGGAAATACACTTTTGAGGCTGGTGTAAGGAATCTAGAAAGAAATATTGAAAAGTTGTTAAGAAAAATAACCAAAGAAATAGTTGAAAACAGTGGTGTAACCTCGGTTTCAATAACATTGAAAAATTTAAAAGATTATCTTGGTGTTGAGATTTTTGATTTTAATACCGCCGGAAAGGAACCAAAGTTGGGAATAACGAACGGTCTAGCTTATACAGATTTTGGTGGTGATATATTGTACATTGAAGCATTAAAATTTGATGGTTCTGGAAAGTTGTTGATAACTGGCAAGCTTGGTGATGTTATGAAAGAATCAGTTGAGGCGGCATTTAGTTATGTCCGTTCAAAAGCTAGTGATTTTGGTATAACATCAGAACAATTTAACAAGTTTGATTTTCATTTACACGTGCCGGAAGGTGCTACACCAAAAGATGGTCCATCTGCCGGTATAGCAATATCAGGTGCGTTAATGTCAGTTTTAACTGGTATGAAAGTAAAAAGTGATATAGCTATGACTGGTGAGATTACTTTGAGCGGTAGAG
>CAKVBE010000124.1 GCA_934725005.1 uncultured Rickettsiales bacterium
AGTATATTTATATCAAGAGGAAACAATCTTCTATCATTATTAACAATTAGTGAAAACAATTTACAATGTTCAGAAAAGTAATTACCTTCTATGTTAATTATTTCCAATATGTGAGGATTATAATTTTCCAAAGAGTTTGCTATATTATCAACTATCTTTGTAAGTACATTACATAATTTAGTCAATCTTAATTTCGTTGATTTTTTCAGACTCCTGAGAAAAAAATTTCCTATTAAATTATCAAATAAACCAGTTTTTTTCTTACTATCTGCCAATATTATTGTTATATATATCTCATTTGCATACTGCTTATCAAAATTATTATATTTATTCCAACTATCGTTTATGTATTTTGAAAAACTATCTTTATAATCTTGGTTTTTTGGAATTATATCAACTTCTTTTCTAACAGTATTGAACCAAAAATTTATATTAGTATCACATGCATATTTATTTATAGCTTCACGTAAATCGGCTCTTAACTTAAAAAGAGCATTTGAAGAATTATTTTTTACAAAAGAAGGAATTTTTATAACCTGCAATAATTCACCATTTTGTGTTAATATTGTTTTTTTATCAAAATAACATGCATATGGAAAAAATTCCTCATTAGGATATAAGTTGGTCTTTCCAGCGATTTTCTTAATATTATTAGCAACTTTGTTTCCGTATTTGTTGCTAAGACTTGAAATATTTATGCTCTTTTTTTCATTCATTTTCTTTAAGTAATACTTTAAAAAAAGTTACGTAAACACTTGATTATCAAAATATATACGTTACTATTCAAACACAGACTTTTTAATTATACTTTGATAAAAAATAATAATCAATTTTTAAGATGGCTGAATTAAGTTCCTTAGTTGGAGAAAAAGAGATTTTTTTAAATGGAATAATAAATGAAACAAAAAAGAACGTAGAGTTAAAATTAACGAAAAAAAATAAAAAAATTAATCTATTAAAGCTAAAGAGCTTAAAAAAGACGTATCTTTTAATTCTAAAAGAAAGAACAAACTTAAGACTGAATAGAAAAATAATAAAAAACATTAAACAATCGATAAATGATTATTCAAAGTTTAATGTAAAGCTTGAGGATCTAGATGCAATAAAATTGATAATATCGCAGGTAGAAACCAAAGAAAAAAAAATAATATCTTTAGAGAATAAAAACAAGGAAATAAGTCAAGAAAATGTAGAATTCAGTAATACCATCGAAAAAAATGAACAAGTAATTTTGGAATTAAACAATTTAAATAATAAACTAAATGAAAGTATAGATAATTTAAGAAAAACCGTCATAAGTAAAGAGGAAGAAATAAATAGACAAACAGATAATAATAAGGCTCTAGAGAAAACAATTTTTGAATTAGAGGGCATAAAAAAAATTCAGTATGAAACAATATATAATTTAAAGACTGACATAAAAAAACGGGACGAGGAATTAACTTGTCTAAAAAATGAGTCAAGAGAATTAGTTGATGAGTTTAATAAAATTTTGGAGATTGTAGAATAGTTATGGAAAATATAGCAGAATTATATATTGGAAGATTCAAAACAAGCATGCAATGCACCGATGAAAACGAAAAAAAAATTCTAGAAGAAATAACAGCAGAAGCCAACAAAGAATTTAACAAGTTACTAATTTCATTCGGAAGACTTGATGAAAAGATGTTATTATTTTTTATGCTATTAAGTTTACAGATGCAGATCGAAAGTGCAAATGGAAAAAAAGAAAATTTTACAAAAACTTTTAGTAGTGTATTAACCTTTATAAAACCAACAGTAAATATAGAAAAACAGCTTATCTTCGGAATAGTTTATAAAAAAAACGAACTACGAAAAGTTTTAAAATCTGGAAGTAAAGAAATAAATGAAGAACAAATTTTTACAGAAAGATTCAACGCTTTTGTAGAAAAAGCAGCAAATAAAATAAAAGAAATAGCGGAAATAGACGTATGAATATAGCATTATTAACAAATGACAAGTTTCTAATAGATTTTACAAAGAGTATAGCAAAATGTAATGTGGATGTATTTTCAAATTGTTTTGAAAAAATCAATTATAATAATTATTTAATATTTGTATTGGACTGTATAGAACAAAATCGTATACATGATATACTAAAAAATATTGATTATAACTTTAGTCTTGTAATAAATATCAATTCATATAGACTAAATAATGTAATTAATATAGAAACACCATTTAAGGTAAATATATTGAAGGATCATATAGAAACTTATATTGAATATGTTTCTAAGTATTGTATTATAGATGACAAGTTTAAATTAAACATGAACAAAAATGTACTTTTTATTAATAATAAGGACATACTATTAACAGAAAAAGAATGCTTGCTGTTATACACATTATATAAGCACAAAAAAGTTTATAAAGATGAATTACTTAAAACTGTATGTGGTTATGATAATAGTAGAGCTATTGAAACACTAATATATAATGTTAGATTTAAACTGAAGAATAACGGAATAGAAGATTTTATTGTCTGTCAAGACGGATTTTATAAACTAAATTAAACCAAGTTAATATAGAAATGAAAAAGGGAAATAAATCAAATTTTTTACTTTCTTTAGAAAGTAAGTTACAAAAAACTTTATCAGAAGTATTTATAAAAAGCAGTTTTTCTTTTAAAAATAGACAGGTTTTTGTGAGCGTCCTTTTTGTTGATTTAAGTGCTGATTTAAAAAATGCAAAAGTATATATCGATACTTTCGGTTTAGAAAATAACGAAGAAAAACACGAACTATTAAAACAACTAAACAGGGATTTTATAAAACAAGTAAGGGGAATCATAGCTAGCAAAGTTAGAATGAAATACATACCTGAAATAAGATTTTTTTATGATAATTCTTCAGAAAAATCAGCAAAAATAAATGCCATAATTGATAGCGAAATTAAAAAGATGGGATTAGAATAAAAAATAAGATCAATGAATATCTAAATTTGACAATAGAAGTGCAAAACATAAAAGTAATTTTTCTAGATTGGAACGGGACAATTTGTAATAATGTTTTCTGGGAACAATTAAATAACGACACGACAAAAAACATTTTTAATAAAATTACAAAGAGTTTGTTCATAAATAATTGTAATCTAATAAAACCATGGATGAAAAATGAATTAAGCTTTAATGATATTATTAGTACAATCTGTGAAGAAACTTACTTTAATAAAAATTTTTTAAAAGAACAACTATTGATTAGCTCAATTAACATGAACTATATCAATTTAGAAATTCCAAATATAATAAAAACAATACAAAACAAAGGAATAAAAGTTGTTCTAGCAAGTGATAATATGGATATTTTTAGATACACAATAACTAATCTAAAGTTAGATTTACTATTTGATGATTTATTATTATCAAATGAAATTGGATATTTAAAAAGTGAATATAATATAGAAAATAAGTCATTATTTTTTAATAGATATTTGGAGAAACAAGGAATATCTTACAATAATTGTGTTTTAATCGACGATTCAGAAGAAATAGCCGATACATGCAAAAAAATCGGCATAAATAACATAAAAATAAACAACATTAATGATATAAAAAACATCTTAATGGAATTCGCCAATCTATAATACAATTATGGAATAATTCATAATTTAGCAGGATTGTTGTTTATATTGGATATTTTAATAACAATCCTTCTTGATTATTTATCAACAATATCAAAAAGAAATGAAAATCATTTAGGTTTAAATCAGTAAGGTAATATTTAAGGATAAATAATATTATAAACTCAACGAAAGAATAAACAAAAAGTATCAAACTTAGTTTGATACTCAAAAATTATGTGTGCATCCTTAGTATAAAAAGAACAACAAAACACTCCAATTAAAAATGGTTGTAATTCAACCAAATTTGGAAGTTACATTACATATCTCCAAAACTCCAACAATTC
>CAKVBE010000125.1 GCA_934725005.1 uncultured Rickettsiales bacterium
GTTCTGAAATATATGTAATCATCGTCATTGCTTTTGTTTAGCTGCAAATCATCATCAATAATATTAGAATCACTTGCAAGGGCGCCGTACTTAATGAACACATGCAAGTCATATAAAATCATTCTTGCATTTATGATATTATTTTTGAGCCGGTTTATTTCGTTATTTTCACACATAAAAATTTGCTCCTTTAATATTTATATGTTTATAACTAGCTATTTTTATGAACTTATTTTACGGCATCTCTATTATTTTGTGCACCCAGTTTATTTTTATGAGTAGTAAATACAAGTAATAAAATATGAATAGCAATACTAGATGATAATATAAAATAATATTCTAAGTTATCCTGCATCTGTAATTCATCATCACATATACATGAATCAGAAGCCAATGCCCCTAATCTTGCTAAACACTTGACCTCTAATAAAAGGTGTCCCACCTCTCGCATTGTTTCTTCCTGTTCTTCATTCTTAACTTCTACCATTCTTTCTCCTTTTGGAATTATTATGGTGAGAAAGAAAAAACTAATGTACTTAATGAATAATTTGTTGCAAAAATTTGCAAAATGCCTATATTAAGAATTGTAAATGCGTATTTATCCAGCAAAAAACCATAATTTCAAATAATGGAATATTTTAGCGGAATATTTTCTATTGAAAAATTAACCATCTAGTGATATTATTTATTTATAGAATTACTATACAAAAAACCTTAGAGGAGGTAAAGTTTTATGACAATTTTTAACAGTAAAATGGTAGAACAGAGATTAGAAAAATATTTTTCAATATTGAAAGAATTGGCCTTTGCTTCTTTTAAGGAATATCAAGAAATTTGTACAGAAAAAGCCATACCTTATGCCCCCTTAACTCGTGCTAATATGATTAGAGACCACTTTAAAAAACGATTAACAAATTCAAATATGCTTGGTGGTGAAAATAATTATCTTGAAGAATCAAACAATACTTTTTACATGTATTTAGAAGGCATGCCTATTACGTTTAACAAATTAGATAAAGATAAACGTAAAAGTAAAGATGTAGAAGATACAAGTATGAATTTTACTTATAACTTTGAACAGTTATCTCTTTTAGAGTGTGGTATCCCCATAGCTCAAAATCGAATAACAAAAGAAACCCCGTTGACATTCGGTTATATCTTAAATAAGATAGGAACGGAGATTGTGGGCTTATATTTAACATATCAAATTGGCAAGACAGTTTTATGGTATAGAAAAGTTGATGTTGTTATACCAATGGCAAAAGAAGAAGACGAAACTAAGAAACCGAAAATTACAAGAGTGAAATAATGAGTATATGTATAGAGTATGAAAAAGTTACTTTAGCTAGAGAATATAATAGACTAACGCAAAAAGAATTAATAGAAAAATTGAAACAATGTGGTGCGATTGTATCGCAAGGCGAACTTTCAAAAATTGAATTAGGGCAACGTAAAGAAATATCGAAAGGTTTATTGCAAGCATTTTCTTTAGCATTAAATTTTCCTATTAATTTTTTTACCACTCCAACTAATAAAGAAAATATAAAAGGCGGATTATATAGAAAAAAACAATCTTTAAAGAAAAAAGACCAAGATTATATTGAAGCTAATACAAATATATTTAAAGATGCATATTTATGCCTGTTAAACTTCGTTGAGATAATAAAAACGGATATTCCTTATTATTCAACAAATGCAGATTCACCGAAAACAATTGCTCAAAAACTACGAGAGTATTGGGGAATTTCGGGAGTACTTGATAATTTAATTGACTTACTTGAAAATAATGGGATTATCGTGAGTTATATTGATATAAGTGATGATAAATTTGATGGTTTTTCTTGTTTCCTTGATAAAAGTTATTTTATATTTATCAATTCAAGATTATCAGGTGACAGGCTAAGATTTACTATTGCACATGAATTGGGTCATATAATAATGCAACATGACAATGCCCTAAATCCTAAGTTTGATGAAGAAGCAAATCAATTTGCATCAGAATTTTTAATTCCAGAAAAAGAAGCCTATCAAGATTTAATAAATATGACATGTGAGAAAGCATATTATTTAAAAAGTAAATGGAAAGTTTCAATGGCAGCCTTAATAAAAAAAGCTGCGGATACTAATGCTATAACACAATCAAGATACAAGTCTTTAATGGTGCAAATGAGCAAAATGGGATATCGGAAAAAAGAGCCAAACCCAATTGCAAAAGAAAAACCTACTTTATTTAAAGAAATAATTGATGTATATATGAAAAAAAGAAATTTTACAAGTTTAGAAGAAGTTGCTAATGCTGTAAATATTGGAATAGATGTTTTAAAAAATTTCTTTTATAATCCGTATATTACACAAAACATAAGGTTAGTATAATCAATATATAAATGGATATGAATAACGATTTTGAAATATTAAATTTATTAAATAGTGCTTTTGATTTTTTAGATACATCTATAGATGAATTTGAAACCAAACCTAAATACTCAATACTGCATTTTTGTGTTGCAATTGAATTAATTTTAAAAAGTCGTTTGTTATTGGAACACTGGTCTTTAATTATAGATGGTGCTCCTATATTAAACAATTTTAAAGAAAGAAATTTTAAATCAATTAATTATGCTGAGTTAGTAAAAAGAATCAATGATTCTACTGAAGATAATATATCAAAAGAAACTGAAAAAATATTTTTACAAGTTGCAAACGAACGAAACAAAATAGTACATTTTTTTCATCCAATAACTAAAGAATATGATGTTTTACACGACATTGAATCTGCAAAAATGGACATTGCTGTATTGGAGTTAAATGCTTGGGAGCAACTCAAAGATTTATTATGCCAATGGTCTCCCATATTTAAAGATTTATATGATTATTCTGGCGATATAGAAAATTATTCATATAAGATTAAAAAACTTGAATGCTATTATGATGTTAAATACAAAAGTATTGAAAATAAAATCTTTTTAGATAAAAAAAGAGGTAGGTTGTATAAGAATTGTCCTAATTGTAAAAAGCAATCTAGTAAAATTTGCTCTACAGAAACAAAATATATAAATGAGTTTATTTGTGATGTATGTAAGTATTCATTTTTAACTTTTAAATTTGTTTGTCCTTCTTGTGGAGAGAAACATTATATAAATATAAATCAATTTGAATATAAATTTGAGTTAACTTGTGCTTGCCAAAAAACTTATAATATAAAGGATATACTGGAAGCATTCTTTGACAATATTATAAACGAAGATACCAGAGGTATCTTACTTGATGATTTTGTAATAAATAAAGATAACTACTTTGACTACAAACCTATAAATTGTGATAACTGTGGAAGCTATCATTCTGGCGTTACAAGAAATAATATTGCAATATGTGTAAATTGTGGATATTTTCAAAAAAGAAGTGATTTAAAATCTTGTGATTATTGTGGTGAAAAAGTATTAGGAGCAACAGATTTAAGTAATAGCAATTATGATGGTTGTAATTTCTGTGATGGTGTCTCTGATAAATAAAATTTATTAATTAATAAATTTTAGAATACCAAACCCCACGCCCTTTTGAGTGCATAATTAAATAATTTTTATTGACAAGTTTTGATAATGCTTTTTTAAGAGTATTTCTGTTTGCATTGGTAAATTCAAGCAATCTAGTATTAGTACCGTGCTCATTTTGTTCAAAATATTTCAAAATTTGCATTTCAAGTTCTGTTAAGTTTTCTGAATTTAAGTTTATATCTTTTTCGTTAAGTTTATATTCAAGTCTTATTTTTTGTTTTTGCAATGATTTTAAAAAGAATATTAGCCAAGATTCATAATTAACATTTTCATTTTTTAATGTTGTCTGAGTTTGTCTCAATGCTCTATAGTAACCTTCTTTATTATCTTCAATAACAGCCTCAAGAGAGCTATATTGCATGTAATTATATCC
>CAKVBE010000126.1 GCA_934725005.1 uncultured Rickettsiales bacterium
GGTGAGAGGTTTGATTGTGGAAGTATTGTTGGTTATTTAGATGCCAATATAAATTATGCTTTAAAAAACAAAAAGATAAAGAATTCTGTTGAAGATATAATAAGAAAATATAGTAAAAATTTTTAACGTAATTGCAATTTGGCTTCTGTTGCTTTATTTTTACCCTTTTATCTTTTGCGCAGCTATTGTCAGATCTGATTTCAAAATAAAATGATCAGGTCAGCAATGCTTTGTGTACTAGATGGCTGATTGTCGCACAGATGTGGACTGTGGTTTTGTTTTTATAGTGGATAATCAAAAAAATTATTATTAAAATTTCCGATATTGACTATGGATATATATTATTGAGATTAATGATGTAAAATATTTAGTGTTCCATGTAAAACTGTTATTATAAACTTGATTTGGAGCCAACACAGTGGACAAAAATTCAGTTGGTAATGGACTAAATTTGGTATAATATAACTTTTTGGTGGTTTGATAATCTTGTGAAATGTTTAGTTTATAAACTCAACGTCTAATGTTCTTAGGGCTTAATTTTACTATTTGTTCGAATATATAGTTAGTTGAGATTGGTAAATATTATATGTTGGATTTGTAAATTAAACATACTTTATGAGTGCTGAGTTTGGATATTCAGTACTTTGCGTGGAGTTATTATTTCAAACTTGATTTTAAATTTACAAGGACTTTATGATATGCGACGCATTATTTCTGAGTTTTATACAAATTATTAGGAAAATTTCATGAGGTACAGGATCTCAAAATATTAAAATATCGATTAAATAATCAACGCATCAAATATTAAAATTCTGGTTCATGTTGGTGTTATGCGTTTTGTTTATAAATCAATTATTGCCAATACAGTGAATAAAAATTCGGTTAGTAATGATTAGTAATGAATTAAATTTGGTGTAACATAACTTTTTTTGTGTTTTGATAACCAATAAGAATATTCAAGATGATATCATTTTTTATTCAAGTATACTTTTGTAAATTTTATCAGTATTTCTAATCAAGAATGGAAAAATCTTAATGATAATTTTTTTAATTATTTATATTGAAATTAATTTTATTATTTTTTAAAAAGTATATGTAAGACTAGTAGTTCGGTTTTACTCCTTAAAAATGTTATTAATTGGCTACCAAGTTATTTGGTAGCGTCTGTCGCTTTAGTAATCATGAGTGTGTTAGCCCGAGTGGGTGTAATTATTCTTGGGATTGAGATCTTTAAAACATGTGTCCTGTTGCCTTGTAGGATATCGATTGCTACGTTATGTGATATTTATAATATATTGGCAAGACTTTGTTGCGTTATCCCACATGTTATTAAATTTTAACCATGCGTCACTTTATTCTATGAATATTGATCTAGTTTATGAAATAATAATATGTATTTCATGAAACTAGCGTATAACTTAATTAGTTTTTAATAAATATTCTAATTGATCAATCATATCAATAATTGTATTTAAACCTCCTTGCCAAAATTCTTTATTTTTTGGATTTAAATTAAATGGTTTTAGTAATTCGTCGTATTTTTTACTTCCACCAGCAGATAACAAATTAATGTATTTATTCTGGAAACCATCTGGATTTTCCATAAAATTACTAAATAATGAGTTTACTAAACAGTCACCAAATGCATAGGCATATACATAAAATGGAGAATGAATAAAATGTGGTATGTATGACCAATAGTATTTATATTCCTCATCATAATCAAATATGTCACCTAAACTATTTTTCTGTACTGTCAACCAGATTTCATTTAGTCTTTCAACTGAAATCTCGCCATTTTTTCTTTCGTTATGTACTGTTTTTTCAAACTCTAAAAATGCAATTTGTCTTATAACGGTATTTATCATATCTTCGATTTTATTGGCCAGAATTGCTATTTTCTTTTTTCCATCCAATTCATTACTTAGTAGATATCTAAACACTAATTGTTCACCAAAAACAGATGCTGTTTCGGCAAGCGTTAATGGTGTATCTGACATAAAATATCCATTGTCTTTTGCTAAATACTGATGTATTCCATGACCTAATTCATGGGCTAATGTCATAACATCCCTTGCTTTGCCTTGATAATTCAATAATATATAAGGATGTACACTCGGAACGGTTGGATGCATAAAGGCACCGCCTCTTTTTCCAGTTCTGGTTGGAACGTCTATCCATCCATTGTCAAAAAACATCCTTCCTATTTCTGCCATTTTTGGTGAAAAATATTCATATGCTCCTAGTACTATTTCTTTAGCTTCTTCCCAATTGTATATTTTGTTGTCATCGAATGGTAGTGGAGCATTTCTATCTGTGTAATGTAATCTATTCTGTTTTAAAATTTGAGCCTTTAACTTATAATATCTGTGTGAAATTGCTTCATAATTTTCGTGCACTGTATCACATAGCAGTTCTACAACATCATCTTCTATTAAGTTACTTAAATTTCTTGATTGAATAGGATTGTTGAACTTTCTCCATTTATCGTCAATGGATTTGTCTTTTGCTAGCGTATTTGTTATGTAAGCTAATAGTTTTATATTTTCACCTAACTTCTCACCAAAAATTTTGCCAGCCTTTTTTCTATTTTTAGGATCAGAACCATTTAATATTTCTAATATTTCTGCTTCATTAAGTTCTTTTCCATCAAAATTATATTTCATGCCATCAATGGTTTCATCAAATAATCTTGACCAGGCTTGATGACTCGTTATACTTTTTTCTGTAGAATATTCTTCAAGTTCTGTGCTCAACTGGTGATTTTTAAATAATCTAACATTATTTATAAACGTTTCATACTTTGTTTTTAGGCTGGTAGATTGAGCTAATTTTGAATTTAAAGTATTTTCTGGTAAGTTATTTATTTCTACAGTAAAAAATACTAGTTTTGCGGATAATCTTGTTAATTCTTCTGAAATTTTTTGATAAAATTTTATATTTTCATCAATTGTTAGATTCTCAGCATATTTTAAGTATGCAAAACTTCCAAGTTTTCCCATTAATTCGTTTATGTTTTCGTATTCAACTAAAGCTTTATATAATTCTGCAGCTGTAATGGAAGAAATTTTTGTTTTATATTTTTTTTCAAAATCGCTTGTACGTTTTTCAAGATCTTCTAGATCATTATTTATTTCAATATTGTTTATTCCGTTATATAAGTCATTTAGGTTCCACAATGGCATGTTGCCAAGTTTTTTAGTATCAGTCATATTATCTTTAACACTTTTATTAATTTTAAAAATACTGAAGTTCATATTGATTGCATTTTTTGTAATCTTAATAGAATAAAAAATAATGCAAACCAATATAATTACAGTAAAAAAATATACGATAGCTCTAGGAAAATTGTTTTTCTTGTAAAACAAATTCTGTTTCATTTTTAAACCTTTAAATACCACCAGTGCTTAGCATTATCAATAATTTTCTCAAATATTCTATAACAAATGGTGTTAGCTTCATCAGAATATATATGCATGACATCATGCCACCAACAATAATTGGAATCTGTAGAATAGTCGATAATGTTTTTCTGGCTGCAATGTATGATTTATCACCACTTACAGCGTTAAAAGCTGTATCGAATTTCTTAGCTTTTTCTGCGTCTGGTATAAAGTCGTCATTACTATCATTAATACCATATGTTGCTACTTTCTCACCTACAAACTCTTTATTTTGTTTATTCATAAAATCATTCAATAACTCCTGAGAAGTTGTCATAAACCGTACCTTTTATTTATTAAAAATCATTGCCATCTTTAAAATCAGCATCTTCTTCTAAATCATTGTCTGCTAAACTTGTATCGACCGGGGTAATACTCTTATTGCCAATGATTTTTTCACGAACTTTAGCTTCGATTTCGTCGCATATTTCTTTATGCTCTTTTAGATAAGTTTTTACGTTATCTCTGCCTT
>CAKVBE010000127.1 GCA_934725005.1 uncultured Rickettsiales bacterium
TTATTCATTAATCTTCTTAAATCAGACATTATGAGCTTCATATTTTCACCCATATAATAATCTTTTTCTAAGCTGATTAATAACTGTATATCTATGTTGTCTATATTACTTTTAAGTAGTTTGTATAATACTTCATTGAAATTCAAATAATTAAAATATAACAACGATCTGCTGTCAACACAGTTATTCACCTCTAACTTCCTATATAAGAATTATTAATTATTTACATTATTATACCATAAAATATTATAATAATGCAATACATATTATGGAATAAGTTAAAATAATGGAATTTTTTTGTCAAATTTATTTCAAAAAATTAAAAAAATTATGAACAAACATATTGATTAATAAAATATAACATTTTAAAATCATAGATGTATTGAAGTAATATAAATTATATACTTATCTCCATATTTAACTCCTAAAAAACCGCCATTTTGTGGCGGTTATTTTTGTTTTAAGTGGTGTCTAGTCCGGAGACTCAATACTTAGTATTATCATGATCGAAATTTTATTATTTTTTAAGTTGATTATTTAATTATAACTTTAAAACAATGGGTACTGGATTCGGGGAGTCTGCACTTCTTATGTACAAACAATTCACAAGCACCCTATCGCCCTTTCATGGCGCTTTCCCTCAAGGAGGGAAAGGATTTAGAGAGTAATGATCATAAAAAAATCTTTCCGTTTTCGCTACTTATGCGAGGTACGGGATCTCCGAATCCCATACCAATTGTTTACAGGACTTAATTTATATTATGTTATATAATTGATCGATATTTGTAAATACTAGGTGTTGAGTTCGGAGACTCAACACCTCGCGAATGGGTAATGAAAGTTCAAACAATACACAAGCACCCCATTGTCCTTTCAGGGCACTTTCCCTCAAGAAGGGAAAGGATTTAGAGAATAACAACCATTGAAAATCTTTTTCCTCTTCATATTACTTTTCAAATAATTTAAGTAAATACATGCGAGGTACGGGATCTCTGAATCCCGTACCTAATATTTGCAGAACTTAATTTTTATTATTTATTATGTTATATAATTGATCGATATTTGTAAATACTTGGTGTTGAGTTCGGAGACTCAACACCTAGCAAAAATTCTGCACAATAAATAGGATTACCATTAGTCGTAGTGAAATTTAACAACGCTATTTTAGTTTTTAGCTAGTTTAAAAACGAAGACAGCTAATTATTATTTTCTCAATAAATCGTTATGTGTCCAAAGTCTAGATAATAACAATCTATCATCAATTATTCTGTATATTAATAATATGTCTTTTTCGACATGTAATTCCTGATAACCTTGTAAATCACCTTTTAAATAATGGTTCTTGTATTTATTTGGAATCGGTTGCTGTTCTTTAAGTAGAAATATGATGTTATCGATTTTTTTAATATCGTAACGCTTCTTTTTTAAGGTTTTGTAACCATTTAAAAAAGAATTTTCAAAAATGATTTCAAGCATAACTACTACAAATTATGTAAATAATTTATCGCCTCATCATAATTCTTATATCTTGGAAATTCATCAATGTGTTTTTCATCTTCCAAAATGCCATCAATAACTTCTTGCTTATATTCTAAATCTTTATTATCATTTAATCTCAAGTTAAATGGTAAACCATTGAAAGATTTAATTTTATTAAAAAATATTCTTATTGCATCTGTACTTGTAATTCCTAATTGCTTACAAATATCATCTACTGCATCTTTTAAACTTTTATCAATTTTAACATTCATTTGTACCATCATAATCTTTTGCTATTTTTTTGTCATGTTGTGTATAGTATAATATATATTTTATATATTGTCAACTATATTAATCTATTTTCTTAATAAATCGTTATGTGTCCCAAGTCTAGATAATAACAATTTATCATCAATTATTTTATATATTAACAATATGTCTCTTTCGACATGTAGCTCCTGATAACCTTGTAAATCACCTTTTAAATAATGGTTTTTATATTTATTTGGAATCGATTGCTGTTTCCTAAGCAATTCCAATATTAAAAACAATTTAGAAAAGTCATAATGTTTTTTATTTAGGCTTTTTAAGTCTTTTTCAAATTCTTTTGTTTTAACAAGTTCTAACATACTAGTTATTCCTTGTAATTAGTTATTCCAACGGAATCTAATAGTTCTTTTGTTGAATTATATCTTGGAAATTCATCAATGTGTTTTTCATCTTCCAAAATGCCATCAATAACTTCTTGCTTATATTCTAAATCTTTATTATCATTTAATCTCAAGTTAAATGGTAAACCATTGAAAGATTTAATTTTATTAAAAAATATTCTTATTGCATCTGTACTTGTAATTCCTAATTGCTTACAAATATCATCTACTGCATCTTTTAAACTTTTATCAATTTTAACATTCATTTGTACCATCATAATCTTTTGCTATTTTTTGTTATGTTATGTATAGTTTAATATATATTTTATATATTGTCAACTATATACAATTATAAAATTTAAATTTGAAAATTAATATATTCTTAATTATTGTAATAAATATCATATACATAATAAGGACCATGAAAGAAATACTTAATCTATCATTAAGAGAAATTGAATTAGAATTAGAAAAACTGGATGTAAAAAAGTTTGTTGCTAAACAGATTTGGAATTGGATTTATGTAAAAGGTATTAAAAATTTCGATTTGATGTCGAATATATCAAAAAATAATATTAAAACTTTAAATGAAAATTTTTCAATTTTCAGACCCAATGTTATAAAAACGTTAAATTCTAGTGATGGTACGACTAAATGGCTTTTGGAGATGAAAGATGGTGAGAGAATAGAATTGGTATATATTCCATCAGATGATAGAGGAACGTTGTGTATATCTTCTCAAGTTGGTTGTTCCATGGGGTGTAGATTTTGTAATACTGGTTCCCAAGGATTAACAAGAAATCTAGAAATTTATGAAATTGTTTCAGAAGTTTTAATTGCTAGGGATTTATTAAATGATTGGGAAAATCTTGTTAGGGCTATTGGTGATGGTAGGAAAATTACTAATATAGTTATAATGGGTATGGGAGAACCTTTAATAAATTATGATAATATAGTAAAAGCTATAAAAATAGTGAATGATGAAAATGGGATAGCATTTTCAAATAGGCGTATAACTCTCTCGACATGCGGTATAGTGCCAAAGATTTATGATTTAGCAAAAGATTTAAAAGTAAATCTTGCAATTTCGTTACATGCTACAACTGATGAGGTTAGAAATAAAATTATGCCAATATCTGAAAAATATTCAATAGATGATTTAATGAAAGCATGTTCTTTTTATGCAAAAAATACTAATTATAGAAGAATTACATTTGAATATATCATGATAGACAGTGTAAATGATAGTTTAGATGATGCAAAAAGACTTATTAAACTAGTGAAAAAATATAATATACCAGCAAAATTTAATTTAATACCATTTAATCCATGGACGGGTTGCATCTTTAAAATTCCTTCTTCAATAAAAAGAATAACAAATTTTGCTAATATAATAACCGAGGCAAAGTACCCTTGTCCAATAAGATTTTCAAAAGGTCAGGATATAATGGCAGCTTGTGGTCAATTAAAAAGCAAAACTAATGCCTAATTTTTGGTGTTAGTTTTGAGATTATCAATTTTATAACTAATTTTCAAAGATTTTTCAGAAAATACTTCAATATTCAACGAGATAATTATAATTAAAATTTCATTTATTGATCAATAAATTATTTATAAAAATTCCTAAATATAAATAAAATATTAAAATAAAGTGCCCAAATAAGCCTAATTCTAGAGGTCTAAAGCTATTTTTAAAAAAAATTAAAAAAAATAAAAAATCTTGTTGACAATTAAGTTTTGCTATTTTATAATTATGTGTGTTCG
>CAKVBE010000128.1 GCA_934725005.1 uncultured Rickettsiales bacterium
CATCAATATCAACAGAATTTGCTATACTTTTTGCAACAGAGTAAGCTAGTTTATTAGATGTACCAATCACAAAATTTTCAAAAGTATATTTATTGTTTAGATCTATACCTATATTATAAAGATTACCATTTTCAGAAAAACTTTTAACATTATCTATTTCGTCTTTGTATTGTGTAGTATTGTTGTTGTTGTTACTAACAGTATTAGAAACAATCTGAACATTATTGTCCTTTGTTCTATCAACAACAATATCTATTGAATTAACTCCTGGATAAAAATCCAGAATTACTTCCTTGATACCTTTTCTAATCCATACTTTTTGGCCGTTAATGGTCTTTTGAATACCATTAAAATACTCTCTTTTAATCCAATCTTTTATAAAGTCAGTTGGTACAGATAGAATGATTTCATGTTCAGTCATGGAAAACAAATCTATTTTGGATAGCCAAGCGCAGTAAACATCATCTCCAAAATTATCTTTTAGAGACGTTTGAACATTCATCCAGCTCACATCATGTGTGCTATTAACTGTTTGAGCTACCATCTTTTAACCAAAAATTTTCCTAAAATTTACCGAACTTTGACATAAAGTATAAAATACTGTTTTACTAAGTAAAGTCAATTTTTTAATTTTTTGACAAAATAAATAAACATTGCATTATTAACACAATTAATAGTTGTATATTAATAATTTTTAATATCGATTTTTGATTGATTGATGCTAAATAAAGGTAATGAAAAATATTATAATATTTGTTCTAAAATGCTATGATACTATAAAAACACAAATTTAAACTTTATATGTTTCAGTTATAAAGTACCGACTATTAATCGGTGCACTGTAAACAATTATTCAATTGTGTTAATTAGATAACGCATCGCATAGATAACACAATCATTGATAATCACTAACAGCAGAACAAAGAATGGTCGAGGCGAAGAGATTTGAACTCCCGACCTACTGGTCCCAAGCCAGTCGCGCTACCAGACTACGCTACGCCTCGACATCACAGAAATATGTTAAATTAACTATTTTATATGTCAATAAAATAATTTTTATAAAAATAAAAACATTTTTTTATTGATTTAGTTTATTCGACTTATATCTTTTATCAATATATGAAATTATTTATTTTTTTATGAATCAGAATGAAGTTGATTTAAAGTTAAAACAACTAGTAGAAAATATAGAGCACCTAGAAGCTGAAAAAAAAGAAAAAACAGATGAGATTTCAGCTGTTTATAAGGAAGCAAGAACAGCTGGTTTTGATGTAAAGATAATAAGAAAAATCATATCTTTAAGAAAAAAAGATAAAAATGAATTGGAAGAAGAGGAAAGTTTAATTGAAGCTTACAAAGAAGCATTAGGTATGATTAAGTAATGAAGAAATTTGAAGAAGTAAAAAGTATCTTTGATAGTGTATTCTATAACATAAACGGATATGGTGTTAGTCTAAATGAAAGAAATTTGAAGATTAATGATAATTCATTTAAAGATGTTTTATATGGTGAAAGTCCAATCGAGCTACTCTATGCTTTACTAAATTTAGATTGTTTAGAAGAGTATATCAAAGATGCAAAAAATTTTTATGATTTAGGCTCTGGCGTTGGTAATGTAACGATTGGTGCTTACTTAATAAAAAATTTTGAAAAGTGTATTGGTATTGAATTACTTGATAGTCTTTACGATTTATCAATCGTTGCAAAAAATAGAATAAATTGTATGGACAAAAATTCATTAAACAGAATAGACTTCATACACGAGAATATTCTTAATGCAGAAATAAGTGATGCGGACGTAATTTATTTTTCTTGTCCAACAAAAAATGATGAGTTAAGGTATAGAATAGAGGAAAAATTTTCTAAAGAATTAAAAAGTGGAACATTAATTTTTTCATTGATACATAATTTTAAAGATTTAATTAACTTTGAGCTTGTAACAGCGAGAATGGTTAGAAGTGCATGGGGCGAAACTCCCATGATGATTTATAGAAAAAAGTGATTTTTATGTTTGAAGAGTTAGAAAATATAAGAAATAAATGTGTTAATTGTGAGAAGTGCCCACTCTGTAAGACAAGAACAAATTTAGTGTTCTCAGACGGTGTACCTAACAATAACATGGTATTAATTGGTGAGGCACCAGGATTTTATGAAGATCAAGAAGGAAAGCCGTTTGTTGGTAGATCAGGAAAATTACTTGATCAGATTTTCGCTTCTGTTGGTTTATACAGAAATAAAGATTTTTACATATGTAACACGATAAAATGTCGTCCACCAAACAACAGAAAACCATTACCATCAGAAAAAGACGCTTGTAAAGAATTTTTAGATGCACAATTAGATATTTTGCAGCCAAAAATAATAATATTATGCGGAAGTACAGCTGTTGAATCTTTTTTAGATACGGATCTTGGTATAACAAAGATTAGAGGAAAATGGTTTGATGGTCCTTATAATTCCAAAATGATACCGATTTTTCATCCATCGTATCTATTAAGAAATCCCTCAAAAGATAAATTTTCTCCAAAATGGTATATGTGGCAAGATATACAAGATATAAAAAAAGAGTATGAGAAGTTGTTATGCTAATAAAAATAAGCAAAAATCAATCAGGCCTAAGGCTTGATAAATTCTTGATTTCAAAGTATCCTGACATAGTAAATAAGGATCTGTATAATTTTATAAAGAAGAAAGATATAAAGGTAAACGATAAAAAAGTAGAAAATAACTACATACTAAAGGTCAACGATACTATAAGTGTAAGTGATTTTTCTTTAAAGGTATTAGAGAATCCAAAAAACAAAAAAGAAACAAAATTTTGTACAGTTGATGAAAAGTATATAAAATTATTCAAAAGTTTAATAATATATGAAGACAAAAACATTTTAGCGATAAACAAACCTTATGATATTTCTGTACAAGGCGGAACAAATATAGATGTTAGTGTTGCCGACATAATTTCCTCCATGAATAAAAATGAAAATACAGCATTGAAACTAGTCCACAGGATAGATAAAACAACAACTGGCATATTAATAATTGCAAAAAATCTTGAAAGCGCAAATGAACTGACAAAGCTATTTAAAAATAAAAATAAGATAGAAAAGTATTATTTAGCATTATGTGTTGGCAAGTTTAACAACAAAAATGGAACAATAAATATACCATTAACAAAAAAAAATAATTCTGATATTGTTTTCAAAGATGAGAAAAATGGGAAAGAGGCAATAACAAAATATGAAGTACTAAAATATTCCAGTGAACACAATATAAGTCTTTTAAAATTACAAATACTAACAGGAAGAACACATCAGATAAGAGTTCATTTGAAAGAAATTGGTCATCCAATACTAGGTGATTTTAAATACAATAAGTTCAAAAATGATTTTATATCAAGTAACAGGTTACAGCTTCATTCGTATCAAACTAAACTAAATTTATTTGGTAAAAAAATAGACATTACTGCAAATATTCCAGACAAAATGCTTAATATTATAAAAGAAATAAAGTAATAATATTCCAACGTGTAATATTTTCATACAAAAAAATTACAAATAATATTACTTTTTTAATTGACTTTTCTTCAAAAGAACATTACTATTGTGAATGTATATACATATTTACTTAACCGATTATTATGACAGATATTAGCATTAGTGAGAATAAAAACAAGAACAATTATAACAATAATTTAGATTATAATAATAACCTAGGTTCAGATAATAACAATAACTCTGAAAATCATGTAACTGAAGCAATTATTTCTGAGTATCCTGTATTTAATTCATTTATTGATTATGATAATAAATCTTTTGAATTAAATGTTTTATTAAATAAATGTGTTTATGATT
>CAKVBE010000129.1 GCA_934725005.1 uncultured Rickettsiales bacterium
GAGTTAGAGTTACTCACAAATATAAATACACAAATAACATATATTTCAAGTTTCTTACAATTTTTTATATATGGATTTGTGTTACTTGTTATTATTTATTTTGGTTATTGGTTTTTTTCTAGATTTTTCTATTAAAAAACTTATAATATATAATTTTACAAAAGATAAAGTTGAAGGTTCTTATTTTTCCCCTTTTATTATTATTTTTATTTTTCTTACTATTTTATTAAATAAGAACCTTTAATATGAAAGGTAGGTGCTAGGTATGTTAACATTAACTTCTGATATGTTTACAGCTCTAACAAGTACAATTACAACTAATTTAGGTGTATTGCTTCCAGTTGGATTAACTATCATGGGAATTATGATTGCTGTATCATTAATTCCACGTATAATATATAAATTTTTCTAATTTGTTATTTTGATAATTTTATACATTTTTTCTTTTGTTGTATTATGTTTTACAAATGATAAATTTAAGGAGGGACTATTTTATGGAAAATACAGTTGCTGCAGGTTTAGTCTTAAAATCAAGTATGTTTGAAGGTCTAACTAGTACTATAACATCTAATTTAGGTGTATTATTACCTGTTGGTTTGACAATTATGGGTATTATGATTGCTGTAAGTCTAATACCTCGTATTATTTATAAATTTTTCTAATTTGTAAAAATAGTTAGTTACTGTATTTTTACAGTAACTAACTATTTTTAATTTGAAATTTTAAAATGGAGGTTTGTCTTATGCGACATAATAAAATTTTTATTGTTTTTTTATTTATTATATTATTATTTTATTTTAGTATTGTCAATGTTTCGTTTGCTGAAACTATACATTTACCAGATGTTTCTAATTTGCTTGATGATGAATATAAATATTATGTATGTTTTCAAAATCCACAGTCTAACAAATATTATCTTGCAATAGCTAAAGAAAAAAGTTTAGTATGGAGTTTTCCGAATAATGCAGTATTTACGAAAATAAATAATGAAAGTAAATTATATGTATTTAATGGCACAGCATGGATAAGTGAAGATATTTCAAATATGGAATGTTGTAGTTTTTTTAATAATCAATTGGCAGTAGATTATTATAACACTTATGGAGTAACAACATTGAGTTGTATTAGATACTCGAATTTTGATATATACACTGCTATTGATAGTAACAATACTGTTGGTGATATTTTTTTTCAGCAAACCCACTTATCAGCGACGAAGATATTAACGGTGGAGACAGTGAAGGAAATACCGTTGGTGGTAGTGGGAACACTGAAGGTGATAATTCCAGTTGGTTTAGTAGTATTGTCAGTGGTATTTCTAATATATTTGATAAAGTGGGTAATATCGCGAGTGGTATAGTTAATTTATTAGATTACTTAAATCCGTTTTCCGATAACTTTTTATTAAAAGGTGTTAACAATTTTTTAGGTAGTATTTTAGATTATCTAAATCCATTTTCTGATAATTTTATTTTAAAGAAAATTTTTTCATTTTTATCAGACATATTAAATTATTTGAACCCTTTTTCAGATGATTTTTTTGGATATAAAATTGTAAATTTGATAGGAGATTTATTAAAAGCATTATTTGTTCCATCTGATAATTATTTTTCTGATTTAATTGATGAGTTTAAATCATTACTAGCTGAGAAAATTCCATATGATGCTTATTTTCAATTATTTGATAATATAAAGGATGTAAGTGAAGATGATGTTGCAGGTTTAAATGTTAATTTTAATAATTATAAAATTGGAAACAAAAAGATTTCAACAGGAGATAATTGGATTAAATTTGATCTATTTTTGAAGCATAAACAAACCTGGTTTCAATGGTGTCGTGGATTTACTTATATTTTCTTTATAATTTATAATATAAATCAATTTATTAAATTTATTAATAAAGGTTCAGGAATTGCTTCTTCTGGTATACAGGGAAGTCAATCTAAGGAGGTAAATTAAAATGATTATACAATTAATTTGTTCACCTTTTATTTTAATTGCTAAAGGATTAATTAATTTAATTCCATATCTGGGATTAGGTGTAAATTCTGTTGTAAGTGTTTTAAATTTGTTATTAGTTGGATTGAATTTCTTTCCAATTGAGTTATGGGTAATGTGTATAGGTAGTATTGTTTTTTGGATCACTGTTAATATTTTGTTTGGGATAGTTAAATTTGTAGTTTCTTTGTTTAGTTTAGGTATTTTTGGGGATTTTTAGGAGTGTTTTATGAAAATTTTTAATAAATATTATAGAAATTTAAGAACTTATTTTTGTGATTTGGAAATTAAGGAATTTTTGGAAGTATGGAATAAATTTAGAAAATTAAATTTACAATATCATTTTTTAAAAATTGCTAATTTCTCTGAAAAATTAAATATAAAAATCATTGAAGTTCCTATTTTAAGATTTTTAACAATGTTTATAGATTTTTTAAGGTGGAAAATTTACGATTTATTTTTAAGCTTAATTAATGGTAAGAAGTTTAACTTGTATGGTGTTACTTGCTATTGTGGTAGACAAGGTTCGGGGAAGACGATTGGTGTCATTGAACAATTAGAATGAATTAAGAAGGTTTATCCAGAATGTTTAATATGTACCAATATTAATTATATAAAGCAAGATATTCCTCTCACATCATGGCTTCAATTATTGTATTTGAGAAATGGAGACAAGGGTGTTGTATTCGTAATTGATGAGGTTCAAAACAATGGTCTTGATTGGTCAAAGTTTCCAGAAACTTTGCTTCAAGTTATTACTATGCAGAGGAAACAAAAGATAAAAATTTATCTTACATCTCAAGTTTATAAAAATGTTGTTATTCAACTTAGAAGGCAATGCTTTGAAGTAGTTGAATGTAAAACTTTTTTAGGTAGATGGACAAGGCATAAATGTTATGATGCTGATGAATATAACAATATTATTGATATAGCTACACCTGAAAAGAAAATGAAACTTCAAAAAAAGTGGAAATATTCTTTTATTCAAAGTAATTTTTTAAGAGATTTATATGATACTAATCAAATTGTAGATACTTTAAAAGATTACGATAAATTATTAACAGATGAAAAAGTTGAAAATTTAACTAAAGATAATAAAAGATTAATTTATTGCCGAGTTATAAAGAAGCATTAAATATTGTTTAATTAAGTGCGTAGCACAATAGACAACATTTATGTTGTCGTGGGTAGCCCGTAGGGAGTTAACAGCCTAACGGCGCTTGAGTGGGAGGTTATATTATTTTGAGTATTTGGTATTTAATTTTTGTACTTATTTTTAATTTATTATTTACATATTTTATTGAGTTTTATGGTGATAAAAGATGTCATATAAAAGGCTGCAAATCTTTAACATGTAAAATTTATAAAGATTGTCCTTTTTCTGAATATACTAAAAATAATCAAATAAAAAAGTAGAGTATATTATTTAGTTTCGCCTGTATCTAACAAGGCGAAACAAGTGTAATATATTACAATTATATAATAGAAACGAGGTTTTTATATGTATGCTGATTTTAATTATTTAGTTAAAGATAATATTACATATACTGTTGATATGCTTCGTTTGAAAACATCTATTACTTATGAACAATTCGAACTTTTAAAATTTCATATAGGTGTTGCTTATCGTAAAATTGTTGATAATGAATATCAATCCTGTTCTATTTCTGAGTTTCGATTTAATTATCATATTACTGTTGAAGATGGGGAGAGTTATTGGTTTGGTTATTTTCATAATTCTGAAATTTATAATTCTCCATGTTCTGCAGCCAATAATTTTGCTAAAAGTAATTTTACTATTGAATTC
>CAKVBE010000130.1 GCA_934725005.1 uncultured Rickettsiales bacterium
ATTAGGTTAATATGAAAATTTTTGATAAATTTAAACTTGATATGACACTTAATAATTTTTTATTGATTGTGTCATTATATATGGGTTACGTACTGAATATAAAATTTGTTAAAGAGTTTATTTTTAAGTTTCAGATAACGGACGTTAGATCGTTTTTCTGTTTTGTGCTTGGATTTGTAATAATTCCAATACCAATATATGTTTTGTTAAATATTTTTTCATTTAAAAAACTAGTAAAACCTTTGTCAATAATTCTAATTATCATATCAAGTGTAACAAATTTCATGATGTTGAATAATGGAATTGTTATTGATAGTGATATGATCAGAAATGTATTTGAGACTAATACTAGAGAAGCATTGGATTTGATAAGCATTAGACAATTATTTTATATATTTTTAACTGGTATCCTGCCGTCTATTTTGATCTATAAAATAAATATCAAGTATGATACATTTTTTAAGAATATTAAAAAACGTATTATTTATGTTCTGTGTGCTTTAATTTTTACACTTGCTTATGTTGCTGCTTTTTATAAAGTTTTGGCTCCATTTGGAAGGAACAACAACAAGATACAAAGAAATTATAATGTTGGAAATTATATAAATGGAACATATGAATATTTGGCTCAAAAAGCAAAAGCAAATAAAAAATTCAAAATATTGGACGAAAATGTACAAAATGCTGAATGGGAAGATAATATAACGGATGTTATTGTTTTAATAGTTGGTGAGACTGCCAGAGCTAATAATTTTTCATTACTCGGTTATGATAAAAAAACAAATCCAAATTTAGAAAAAATAGAAAATTTAGTATATAGTAAAGCAATAGCATGTGGAACTGCTACGGCAAAATCTTTACCATGTATGTTTTCACCATATGATAGAAAAGAAGTGAATATAGATGATGCAAGAAATGAAGAAAATCTTCTAGATTTTTTTGTAAAAGCTGGTTGGAAAGTTATTTGGAAAGATAATGATGATGGTTGTAAAGGTGTATGTAATAGGGTTGAAAACTACATGATGAAAGACAGTAAAGATTCCAAGCATTGTTTTGGTGATTATTGTCATGATGAATCATTATTTGAAGGACTTGAAGGTATTTTAAATAATATTCAGCCAAAACAAAAAACTTTAATAGTTTTACATATGATGGGTTCACATGGACCAACATATTACAAAAGGTATCCTAATGAATTTAGAAAATTTCAACCAACTTGTGATACAGCTGATATTCAAAAATGTACACAAGAGGAGTTGATAAATACGTATGATAACACAATTCTCTATACTGACTACGTTATATCTAGCGTTATAAATACAGTAAAGAAATATAAAAATTTTGAAAGCTCTGTTGTATATTTATCCGATCATGGCGAAAGTCTTGGTGAAAATGGCGTATATTTGCATGGTTTACCTTATTCAATAGCACCACATTATCAAACAGAAGTACCGTTAATAATTTGGTTATCGGATAATATTATAGAATATGATCATTTTGACTTTGATTGTATTGATAAGTTCTTTAAAAATGATAATGCATTAAGCCATGATAATTTCTTTCACTCTATGTTAGGTATTGGTGAAATTGATTCAATGTTGTATAAAAAAGAGTATGATTTCTTCAATAATTGTAGAAAAGAAAAATTAGACTTTATGAAAAGGTAATAAAAATTTAATTTTTACACCTTATTATTTTTATCTTGTCGACTACAAAAATTTATTAATTTTTTACTAGTTTTTGTAGTTGATGATATGAAACTTACAAAATTTAATGTGTTTTTGTTCATAATATAATTTAATTTATTCTGTATTGACAAAAACCTCTCGATAAATGAAAATCAAGCTTGCCTTAGAGATTAGTCGTATAATCTCGATGGATTTACATTTTTATTAACAAAATTAAATGAAATGAATATATTGCTTTAGTTTTTATTTTTTTATTAAATTAACTAAAGGGTGTATCGTGTTTGTTGTTAAAAATTTATCTTATAAAATTGATCATATTACCATATTTAAAGATTTATCATTTTCAATTAATGATAATGAAAAGATTGCTATTATTGGAAATAATGGTGTTGGAAAATCGATTCTTTTGAAATTGCTTATTGGTGAGATTAGGCCAGATTTTGGCGAAATAATAGGTAGTAATAGTATAGCATATTTTTCGCAAAAATTCAATAGTTTAAATTTTAATACTGTTGCTGATGTATTTAATCTTGAAAAAGAAGTTATTGCTTTAAGTCATATTGAAAATGGTGTTGGAACAATAGAAGACTATGAAAATTTAGACGATAATTGGAGCTGTATCGATTATATAAATAAAAAAATGGATTTCTTCAATATCAAATTTGATTTAACCAGAAAATTTAACACGTTGAGCGGTGGAGAAAAAGTAAAATTAATTCTTTCTAGTATTGTTGATGAAGATAAGGGTTGTTTAATTTTCGACGAACCAACAAATAATATGGATTGTGAAAGTAAGGAGTTTTTTTATAGGTTTATAAAAAATTGGAAAAAGACATTAATTTTAGTTTCACATGATAGAGAATTATTGAATTTAGTAAACAAAATTGCGGAAATTAGGCGTTTCAATAGTGATGAAGTTGGGAGAAAAATTTTCTTCTATGGTGGTAATTTTGATTACTATTTAGAGCAAAAGAAAATTGAGAATGAAAATTTACAGAAAAATTTCCAAAATTCACAAAAAGCAGTTAAACAGCTAAAATCAGAATTGCAAAGCAAAACGGATGAAATTAACAAGAAGAAAAGACGAGGGGAAAAAGTTTTCATTGAAAATTGTAAAGCACCAAAAGTTGCAGCAAAGGCAATTATTTCATCGGCAGATGCCAAAGTTAACAAGTCAGTTAAGGAAAGCAAAAATAAAATAGATAGTCTAATTTTGAAAAAACAAAAAATTCAGGAAAAATTTGAATCAAGTAATAGCATATACTTTAATTTCGGTAAAAATAACTTTTCAAATAAAATTCTACTTGAAATTAATGATTTGAATTTTTCCTATGATGAAAATAGAAATGTCATAAATAACTTTTCTATATTGTTACATTCTGGTGATAGAATTGCTATAGATGGTAAAAATGGGTGCGGTAAAACTACTTTATTGAAAATAATCAACGGAAAAATCAAAAATTATATTGGTGAAGTTAGGATAAATACGGACAAAATAGCTTATCTTGACCAAGAATACAATTTTTTAGATAATGATAAGACAATTTTGGAAAATATTATGAAATATAGTAATATGAAAGAAAAAGATTGTAGGGATATTTTGGCAAAATTTTTATTCCGAACTGATAGTGTCCATAAAAAAGTTAAAAATTTAAGTGGCGGCGAAAAGACTAGGGTGGCATTAGCTATGATTTTTTCAAAAGAGCCTGAATTAATATTACTTGACGAGCCAACAAATAATATGGATTTGGATAGTATAAAGGTGCTTGAAGATATTTTAAAGCAATATTCTGGTGGATTGATTGTTGTGTCGCATGATAAAAATTTTAAGAAAAACATATTTGTTGAAGAATTTATAAGATTATAAAATCTAGATAATGTTAATTTTTATTAATTTTTTTTATGCATAAAAATTACTAAAATGTTACTTGAAACCGTACAAAAATGTTAAAAAAATTCCTAAATATAAATAAAATATTAAAATAAAGTGCCCAAATAAGCCCAATTCTAGAGGTCTAAAGTCATTTTTAAAAAAAATTAAAAAAAATAAAAAATCTTGTTGACAATTAAGTTTTGCTATTTTATAATTATGTGTGTTCG
>CAKVBE010000131.1 GCA_934725005.1 uncultured Rickettsiales bacterium
CAAGAGGAAGCCCGGCGGCCTCTGCCATCTCGATCACAGCTGTCTGATCCGGCAGAATTCCATAAGTTGCCTCCACCGGCTGACCGAGCGGACCGGTAACCGGAATCGTCATATATTTTCCCTTAAGACCGGATACCAGAGCAGCCACGGTTCCTTCTCCACCGTCTGCCACCGGCTTGACGGATACAGTCGCGTCCGGCAGCGCACGGAGAATTCCCTGTTCTGCGGCGGTGCCTGCCTGAAGGGAGGTAAGGCTGCCTTTAAAAGAATCAATTGCTACAATAATATTCATAAGAACTCCTTTTGAGGTTGTTGTCTTTCACTAAATTAATGCGAACCAATATCATTTGAGTAAAATGTAATTTAAGTAGTTATTAAAAAATAGTTCTAGCAGAACATTTTGCAATCTTCAAAGAATGACTTCCTTTCAATTCCTCATACTTATTCTTTTTTTCTAATTTATTCATCGCAAAAATTTCTTCTAGCTCTGATTCCATTTTTTCCCTTTCTTCCTCTCTATACCTTTTTACTTCCTTTAAGTTAATAGTTCCAATAATCAGGTTATCATTATCCCCGCCCTTTATCTGTACAATATTGCGATAATCTCTACTATATGGTCCCGAAATTCTAGAATCACCATATATTGATGTATTGGATTGAACCATAAATGCATGTATATCTCTTGTCATTGTATCAATAATATTTGAAAAGTAAGTCGTATCATTATTATTTTCTGGTGTAAAGATTATACCAGCTTTATTTTTAAACAAACTTCTGGCACATATATCAGTAAATTCATAACATAAAAATGTTCCAAATCGAACTCCGCCATCATTAAAATATGTATATATTGGCTTTGTTTTATCTACTGTCTTATAACCTTTGGTCGCTAATATCTTTTTTTCTAATGGTGCATAATTATTTTTTTCTCTCACTATCACACATGCAGCATTATATTTACCTGATTTTGCCCTTGCAAACACACCAATAAGATTATGTGCCAAATGCCCCTTTGTAACATATTGAATTCCACTTATAACTGTTATTCCTGTTTTTCTGGAAAATGCAAGGATGTCCTGCATCCATGATAAAGGTAAATAAAACTCTGGGAAAACCAAATAATCTACTTTGTTTTTTTCATCTGTATAAGCTTCGTTTAGAAAATCAAGAAAATTTTTTCTATTCCTGGCAACCTCTATATCATTTAATCCCATACAGCAATCATCAATATTCAATTTAATATTGGCTACTGCTATTCTAATATTATTTAATTCCCTCTCTTTGTTGTATAAGTTTATTTTCTGTAAATTATACTCGGAATCTTCCTCTCCCTCGATACTTATGCATAACGGCTTTGCCCATTTCATATTTATACAATTTACCTTAAGAAAAGTGTCTCTTATATTATTAATCATATTCTCGGACATGATTTTTGCATTTCCATTCGCAATGTCTCTTACAAATGCAAACTGAAATAATTCATCAAAATTAATAAATCTAGGTGATAGCTTCATTTTTCTACTTTTATGAATATTTAAATCTTCCGATTCTAATCTATCCAAATCAATATTAGATAAATCTATATTCATTTGCATATTATCAGAATAGTTAATTAACGGAAATGAAACTAAATAATGATTGAACAAATTAGCATTTCGGATTTTATAACACAAATCTAAGATTTCCCTTTTTTCTTTTTTAGAAAACTTAGGATTTATAGCTAATGCTGTTGCCACGCATATATCAAACTGAAGATCCAGATTTTTTTTCATCTTGGATTTTATAATTCTTTCTTTTCCCTTTTTTATACTATCCAAATGTTTTATAGTTAATTTTCTTATGGCATATCTAACTTCTTCTTCAAATTTGTTCCAATACCTTTTTTCTGATGTTGAATTAAGTAAAAAATAATATAATGCATTAATCCAATTACTATTATATTCAAGAGCCTTACTTCCAACAAAAAACTTTACTAATTTATCTTTCTCATTTTGTCTTTGTTTCTTTTCTTCCTTTGTCGACATATATGTCAATTTATATCTACTATTTCTCACGATTCCAGACATATACATTCCCAATTTAAATCTATCGACTTCAATTTGACCAAGATCTCTTATCTTAGTTTCATTTGAAAAATTATGAATCACATATGCCATTTCTTCAAAATCCTGCAACTGAATATCATTAGATGGTACAATATTTACTTGACTAGGTATAATTTTTGTTTTCTTTAAATTAGCAATTAATCCCTCAGACTTTCCGCACTCAAATAAAATCATTTTCATCTTATCTCTTTGAATTATCAAATCTTCGTAGTTTTCAATTGCGTAATTTTTTTCGTCTTTCATAACCAAAATGTGATTATCTATTGTTAATATTTTTTTTATTCCAGCATCATCCAAATCCACTTTTTCTTGAGATACATTCATGACTAATATCATATCATCTACATATCTACCATAATATAATATTTTTGAATTCTCTAACATCTGATTGTCGAATGCTGATAAATAAATATTAGCAAGAATCATAGAGCTAAATAAACCAATTGGTAAAACAGATTCATTCATGGAAATATTCTGTCCAAGATTTCTAACTACTGCTAATTTTTGCGTGTAATTACAAAATATCTTTTCCATAATATTGGTAAGCTGTTTCAAATCTTCCAAACGCTTATCTTCTATTATTGTTTCTAATTTGTTAAATTTCCACCTAACCGAATAATAAAAACTTTTAATATCTAACGATATAAGAACCATACTTTTATCCTTCTTATTATCCTCGATTGTCTGAATTGCAGAATTCTTCCACTTACAATATTGTGGAAAATATATTTTAAAAAATTTATTCTTCGAAAAATTAATAGCTTTTTCTATATCCATTTCCGAATCATCAAATAACACCTTATCATCAACAGAATTTCCATACGAACAATCTTGTACTATATGCAAATCATGTGCTATTTTTGCAATATACAAAGCCCACACTGTTTCTAACAAATGCAATTCTATAGGCATATTGATAAAAAAATTTACTTTTGCTACAGACTTATTATATATTGTACTTGATACAAACCTTTCTTCAAATGTCTTATCCTCAACAAATGTTTTTGGTAACACATAATAATCAATTGACTCAATCCATCTATTAATATCATTTTGACACTTCATAGGCTCTCGTAAAACCTTTGCAAGATAATTTAGTGTATATTCCATCAAGTCGGAATCATTTTCAAAAACCGCAATTTTTTCTCTCATAAACCAAAAGTTTTTATTGTAATAATAATATGACTTTAACTTTTTGTATGCACCCAATAGCATCTCATAATTTAATTCTTCATTTGTAAACATACACCAAATTTCCTTCTCTATTATTTACAATTAGCAATTTCTAAGTCATCACATACATAATCGGATTTGCATTTCCTTTAGCAAATAAATCCGAAACTATAGCTCCAATATACTTTTCTCTTATTTCTGGAGGTGCAACAACTCCAACAAACTCTTTTCGTTTGTCCTCAATGTCCTTTTTCAAAATCTCCTCACTAATGTTTCTGGTATTCATAGTAGAATAGGCTGGAAGCCACGCTGTAATCTTATAAACTTCCATTACCATACCCTCATATACTGCAAACGCATATTGTAATTTTTCAGCTCGTTCTTGATTAATTACCCACGACGAACGAGTAACATCATAAAGTTCAATATCAGACATTCCGTAATGATATAGTTGATTAATTCTTATTAGCAACACATTTTCATCAATA
>CAKVBE010000132.1 GCA_934725005.1 uncultured Rickettsiales bacterium
AAGATAAATCCAGATAAGATTAGGGATTTAATAGGCCCACAAGGAAAAGTCATAAAAAATCTAACTGAAGTTACAGATACAAGCATTGATATAGAAGATGACGGTACTGTAAAAGTATTTGGAGGTAATTTAGCTAAGGTTGAATCAGCTCTAAAAATGATAAACGATATTGTCTTCGAGCCAATTATTGGTAGAATATATAATGGCATCGTTGACAAAATTATAGATTCTGGTGCATTTGTAAACTTGTCGGATAAAGTTGATGGGTTTGTTCATATCAGTGAACTTGCAAACTATAGGATAGATTTTGTTGACGATATTTTAACAGAAGGAAAAACTATAAAGGTTAAAGTTATAGGTTTTGACAGAAAAGGCAAACCAAAATTAAGTTATAAAGCGGTTGATCAAAGAACCGGCGAAGACCTTGAAAAATAATATGATTTTAAGAAATCGCAATGGATCTTGAGTCCATTGCATAATTGTATTACGATCCAAGGATCAAAAACAACTCAACCCTCCACTACAAAGCATCTGCCAACTATATTTACAAGAAGTACAAAATTAATTCTAATAACAGATTATTAAAACATAAATCGAATTCTTAACCTGAATAATAAATATTTATTCATAATATGTCACAAATTCATGATTAAATATGCATTTATTATAATAGTATATAAAACTAAAATGCATTTTTATATCATGTAAGCCTTTTAATTTTGTGAAAAAAATATTTAATTATTAATTTTACTGATTAAAATGTGCTTAAATAATTAAATTGTTGTTAAATACAATATATGAATAATACATCTATCATAATAATTAGTGCCGGCAAAGGTACTAGAATGAAGTCAAATATTTCAAAACCTTTACACAAAATAGGTAACTTAGAACTAGTAAATCATGTGATAAATACTGCTAAAAAATTGAATTGCCAAGAAATTTCTGTTGTAGCTTCAGAAGAGAATTGTGACGAGATAAAAAAAAATGTTGATAGTAATATAAAAACAGTTATTCAATATGATAGATTGGGAACCGCCCATGCAACATCTGTCGGTTTGAGTGAAATTAAGCATGAAGAAAATTATATCTTAATAATGTATGGTGACGTTCCACTAATAAAAGCTAGTACATATGAAAACATGTTAAATAAATTGAAAAATAGTGATGCGTCATTAGTGGTTTTAGGGTTTAACGTATCTGATATTACACAAAAATACGGAAGACTTATTATAAAGAACAATGGAGAGTTGGAAAAAATCACTGAATATAAAGATGCTACGGAAAATGAAAGAAATATAAACTTATGTAACTCTGGCATAATAGCAACTAAAGTATCATTGTTAAGAGAATTATTAAAAGAAGTTAAAAATGAAAATGCTAGCAAAGAATATTATTTAACTGATATAGTAGAAATTGCTAGAAAAAAGAATCTGGTATGTAATTATGTTATTGCCGAAGAAGACGAAGTAATGGGTGTTAATTCAAGAGAAGATTTATCTGTTGCTGAAAGGATATTCCAAAATAATAAAAGAAAAGAATTTATGAAAAATGGAGTTACTCTTGTTGATCCAAATTCTGTTTACTTTTCATATGACACAAAAATATCAAACGATGTAGTTATAGAACCAAACGTTACATTTTTAACTGGCGTAAAGATCGATAGTAATGTTGAAATAAAATCATTTTCATATTTAGAAAGTTGTGAAATCAAGAGTGGATGTAGTGTTGGTCCATTTGCAAGGATAAGACCTAACACCATATTAAATGAAAATGTTCATATAGGAAATTTTGTTGAAATTAAAAAGTCAAATATAGGAAACGGCGTTAAAATTGGCCATTTAACATACATTGGCGATTCTGAAATTGGTGAAAATACTAACATTGGCGCTGGAACAATTACATGCAATTATAACGGTTATAAAAAGTCAAAAACAAAAATTGGTAAAAATAGTTTTGTTGGTTCAAACACAATTTTTGTTGCTCCTGTTGAAATTGGTGAAAACACTTTTACAGGTGCTGGTAGTATAATAACAAAAAAAGTTGATGATGATGATCTGGCTATAACTAGAGCTGAACAGAAGAATATAAAGAATGGCAGCATCAAACTCAAGGATAAATATAAAAAATTATAAAAATTGTATTAATAGAGATTAGATTATAGCTTTATATAGGAATAATTATGAAAGTTAAGGTTTTACCGTTTTTGTGGCAATTTATTAAAAATTACAAGTTCTCATTTATTGGAAGCCTGATTGTAATTGTATCACTTGATATAATAGAATTAATAGGAGGAAACTCAGTTTTAAAAAGTTTCATAGACGGTATTACGAATAATAAACTAAATTTTAATGACGCATTACTTGTTATATCGCTATACGCTTTTCTCGGTTCATTTAGCACAATTTTTATCTCTATAAAAAGAAGACTATCGTTTGGTTACCAATTCAAATTAAAAGAAAGTATAAGAAATTACATGTTTCAATATCTTTTGAAACAATCAAATAGGTTTTTCACAAACAATTTTGTTGGAACAATAAACAGTAAAATGAATGATATAGCAAACAATATAGGCGATTTTTTAGATAAGGCAATTGATATTATATCCAATATGAATTGCTTTATTATTTGCTTAATTATTTTTGCAAAGAAAAATACATGCTTTTCATTGTTTTTACTTGTTTGGACATTGTCTTACTTTTATGTCTATTTTAAATTTTCAAAAAGAATTGAGAAACAAACAGAAACTGCAACAGATGTTGAAAGTAGATGTTCTGGTAAAATAATAGACTGTTTTACAAATATTCTAAATATAAAGAATTTTTCGAGTGAGAGACGTGAAAAATATAATGTAAAAAAGCACACAAAAACAATATTAAAAGAGAGATATAAAATATGTCGTATAAAATCCACATTAGATTTAATTGATTTTATTGGAAAATTCAGTTTTTCTGCTGTAGTGTGTATAATATCTCTAAAAATGTATTTCAATAAAACTTTAACACTTGGTGAACTAACATTTAATTTAAGTGTATCCACTAGTCTGTTTTGGTGGTTAAAATTCGCACTAAAAATGTTATCTGAGAATATTGAAAACTATGGAAAAATTAAACAAGCAATTGATACATTAATTGTAGAACAAGAAATAAAAGATAAACAAAATGCTAAAAATTTAAATATTTCAAATGGAAAAATAGTCTTTAATAATATAGATTTTTCTTATAAAAAATAGTTTATATTATACAGAATATAAATGTATTTAAAAAACTTCAAATCGTTTTAAATTTTAGATTATAGAACCATCTAAATATAAATCTAGAACTGACAAAATATTGAACCCTATCAACAAAAATTTAGTTATTATAAAAACAGCATCTCCAAAAGATCAATGCCGAACAAACATGGAAAAAATTAGTAAAAGGTAAACACATTCAAAACAAAAAAAGCAAAAACAAGTAATAAACTTAAGAAAATACTAATTTTGAAGAAAAAATTGATGACAGAATAAATATATTGAGTCAGAAAAATGAAGAGGATTATCTATGAGAAAAAACAACAGTTGAAAGATAAATAAACTTCGATAGGTTTTAAATTAATTCAATACAATAGAAACCCTAGATTAATTTCTAGAATCTTCATTTAACTTTTTCTAAAATAAAGATAACCTACAAAAATCTTAAATAAAATATTTTCTTTAACAAAATAACTATGTATATTTTCTTATAAAAATAATGTTAAGTACTATGAGTGAAT
>CAKVBE010000133.1 GCA_934725005.1 uncultured Rickettsiales bacterium
CTATTCCCTCTGCACATTGTTCTAATAATTTAACGTAGAATATTTCATTACTATCAGTGTCATTGTACTTGTATACGGAATATCCAAAGTCAGTGTAATCTTTATAAGTTTCATCGGAAACCTTTTTTAAATTGATGGCATCATACTCATAAAATACCTTCTTTGTACTTACATCAACCGCACTAATTTTACCAGAGAGAGTATTTTCTATTTTATCTTTATATTTATTTTTTATCAAACTATCAATTTCTGTAGAATTATTAATAGTGTAATAAACAACATTTTTATCAAAATTTTTCCTAATATTTACTTTATCAGAATCGCTTGGCTTCAAATAACAACTATTGTTATTAGTCTCCGATAAATAAGGCACATCATTAATGCCTTCAATAAGTTTATACAATTCAGTCTTAACAACTTTAGGTTCATTAGTACCAGCGTCCTTTATATCACTTATATATCCAGAACAATTACCATACTGCAAGCCATTATCCATGAATAAGAAATTCTGGAAGTCAACAATACTTTTTTTACCATTAGTGTACTGATCACCACCTATATCTCCAGACATACTTGGTCCACATAAATTAAAATTAGCGTTACACGATTCACCATTACATAAATCATTATTATTAGACAAATCAATACTACCAATACTATATTCTTCATCAAATCCAAGTTCTTTTATGCCAGTATATCCTTTTGAATTATTATTAATACTCAATTCATTAAACCTACATCCCATATAAACACAATATCCAGGGTTTTCACCTTCAGAGTCATTCAAAAAGTACTCATCAAATGTATCCGCAAGACTAATATTATTACAATTCTTACCTATAGCATCCTTACATAAACTTATTGTTCCATTTTCAAACAATTTATTATTTATATTACCATACTTATATGCGTAATCATAAGAAATACCATTTACAGTATCAAAACTATTGTTTTCATTACAGTCACCGTTTATAGCAACAATCCAATTACGTTTTTTACTCATTTCTTCAAGATCACTACCTTTGTCGCCATAATACTCTAAAACATTTGTATCATCTTTAGTTTTTGTTGATTTCATATCTTCATCAATCTTCTCAAAAACAAACGCAAAGCCTTTTGGACATCTTAGGGACACATGTCTATCAAATGATGTTACTTCATTTTTATACATAGAGCCATTTTGACCATATCCATACTTATTTTGCTCATTAGCAACCTCATAAACACCAACAGATTTTGCCTCATTATTACCACTAGAAGTATGTTTTCCCCAATTTGCTTGCAAACCACTGCCACCACACATTCTTACTTTGCAGCTATAAGGCGATATTATTTGTGGTAAGTCTTTATTATTTTTCCAATCTTCATTAGTTACAAATTCTACTTTTTTATTCGACTCACCACTACTTTTACATTCGTACAAAATTTTATAACTATCATTATATTTTTTCCTGTTTGTTTTTTCGTTAGAATCTTTGCTTACATCATACCTATCAAGATATTGATTGTAAAATTTTCCACCATCACAAACAGTCTCATTTTGATAAGATGCATAAGTCTTAGTACCAATTGTAACATTTTTACTTAAAGCATTAATAATACTACCAAAACTACTATTAGTTACGTTATTTAGTGCATTATAGGTCTCATCCAGTCTAGATTCTTTAGTGTACATTCCATTGGTACCAACCAACTCGTTAGAAATATCTTTTTTAGATAACCTGTTTCTAACTTTATTTGTTACATCATTACTATAATCACCAGCAACACATGTTTTTGGTATAAAATATTCACCAATATCAACATTATTTATTAACCAACCGTTAACTGTTCCATCACTTTCACTTGTAAGATTACATATCAAATAACTCGAACCATAATTCTCTTTAGAACTACTCTTAATATCTTGTTGGCTAATTCCATTATTTCTAATATACTCTATACTTATATTCGAAGCTGAAAAAATCATCATTCCATCAGCAACACTCATACTGTTACGAGCTATTTCATTCAACTTCTTACTAATATCATATGTACTTTTATTGTTTTTATACATATTTATAATTTCTGCCAAGTTAGCGGGTGTCATATTTAGTTTTGTACATGTTTTAAATGTCACACATCTAGTATCACTTATAACTGGCCCCCAAGTTCCATCTTCATAACACTTTCTTCTTGGTCTTTTGTTATCTATGTTAACGACAAACTGTGTAGTCATATCGTCATCATCATACGTAGAATCGCATTCACCTTCAACTTCTATATATCTTAGTCCTGTATCTTTATCTACTAAGGAGTTAGTATTAACTATGGACCTAGCCCATCTAGCACCACCGGTCAAATAATCACCATATATATAATTTCCGCTATCATGCTCATTCGACTGTCTAAACCTAATCTTTTTGTCAGAATCACTAACATCACTGTCTTTGTAAATAGCTAGAATATCACTATTCTTAACCATAATATTGCTATTGTTAATACCATCTAAACCATCAGCAAACTTTGTATGATACATATCCATCATTTCACACGCTCTAAAACATCCATTTGCGACACCACTCCACAAACCAGCACTGTTACATGTTCTGAAAGGTTTGAACAATTTTCCATCCCATTCATTATTGTTGCTGAGTTCTAAAATTCTTGGATCAATTCCATTAATTGCGTCTCTATTTTTATATTCTGATACAATTTTACTATATTGTTCATCAAACTCATTAATAAATTTAGTTCCTCTTGTATAATAGCCATATTCTGTCTGGCATTGACCGTAAACTTTTTTCAAATACTTAAACTTGCTAAGTACGGCATTATCATCATTGGCATCACTAAATATGTTATCAAGTTCTTTGGCATCAAGTTTAGAACTATCATTTCTAGGGGCAGATATATTTATCCAACTAGCACCACCAGTATGCTTCCAAGTTGTATCTCTGCTTATATTTATATTTTTTTCACTATTTTTATACGATTCATTGCCTTTTTCATAACTATAAATATCATAATTAAGACCAGAATTATCGGTATATTTATCTACAGAAATATCTGGACAAAATAATCTCTCGCAATACTTATACTTATCATTATCAGATATATAACCATTTTTAAAATTACCGCTAACATCACGATTGTATACATCATCTGAAGTCGTTATAATTTTCGAAGCAAAATCAACAAATCTATTTTCTGATCCTAATGTACTATTCCATTTCTGGTTATTAGTATAAAATAACAAATCTTTATCATTAATATTAGAATAAATATCCCTTGTACTTAACCAATTACCACGTTGATCACAATATCTCTTTGGTAAATAAATGGAGTATTGATCTTGAATCTCATTAAACTTGTTAATCTGTTTTTTCAAAACTTTAGCAAAATTTTCTCTTGCTAATTTTCCTTCATTGCCACTTTCAGCTAGCAAGTCATAATTTACATCATCAACAATATTACTGAAATCAGTTTCATATTCCCTAATATAATTAGAAGAGGCAACACCAAATCCAGTCAAACAAGCTTTAGCTGTCTGCAATTTAACAACGTCATCACTTTCAATATCAACCCAAGAAGCATAACCATGTTTTAAACCTCTTTTATCAACTGCATTAGAATCTGCTTCTTCACCATGTGTAAATGTCCTAACATTATTTGTATTCACTATAGCATCAAAACTATTGTTTTCTAAACCATCAAATAACACAATATCTTCATCACTAGCATGTCCCTTAATATCTCTTTCATC
>CAKVBE010000134.1 GCA_934725005.1 uncultured Rickettsiales bacterium
TCTAGATAAAGTACCATCGTTTATAATGTAATATTGTGCTCCAACAATTCTTCTATCAAGCATATCCCAAATAAACAATTCAAGTTTTAACTTACCTTCATCCGTGAAAGTTAGATTATTAACTATAACGTAGTCATTGCTTTCATCATAATTATTTAATATATAACCATCAATATTGCTATTATTGTTTAAAATATACTCGTCGATCTTGCCACAAGAATTAGTTTCAATAGAAAAATCAAATAGATCTATTATACTAAAATTTTTTTCTATCTTAGCTATTAAATTATTGACTAATTCTTTTTGTATAGGTGACATGCTGGAATATTTATCATAGAAAACATCTTCCTTCATCACATTATCACTAATAAAACTACCTATATCTGAACTGCTAGTATAATCACCAGAAATTTTTACCCTATTAACATTACATGGCTCAAAAAACAATACTTTTGTTTTCTTGATATCATACCTCGTGTCTATATCTAAACTTTGTGCACTATTGGTAAAACCATTAACCGTACCACGTTCCATAGCATTCATGACAAATGGAATATTAATTAAAAAGAATAGAAAAATAAATATAGGCTTTCTCATGTCCATACCAAATTAGTTGTTATTGAATGTTAAATTCATATTCTTCCAAATATTATATTTAAATGCTGGCAAACCCCTTAAAGGATTACAATAAACTAAAGCAAGTTTTATATTCTCAACAGTAGTAAAATATGCATTTTTATCTTTTAAATCAACACCATCTTCATTTACAACATTAAAAATGACATTATTCATATCTATTTGACCATTTTTGGATAGAGATATTTTTGCTGACATAACTAAAGAACTTTTTGTTTGTGTCTTTAATACAGCATTTTTATAACATTGTCTTATTTGCCTTTGAATATTATTTTTCTCTCTAAAAGACAACTCATAAATACTATTAGTTTTGTTGGACAATTTTTCATAGTCCTCTTTAGTAAATATATTAGTTATATCATCATCAGAAATATTATCTTTTATTTTCATCAATTCATCAATATTATCAATATCCATTATGCCAGATAATTCATCAAGTCCGTCAGTATAACTACCATCATCAACAACCTCATAATTTCTGTCATCTTTATCATTAACAACAGTTAAATCACCATCTAAACTTTTTAATAATTCATTCAAATCAACTTTTTCAGGTAATTTTTTTGTACTACTCTTATTATCAGAATCTTTAATATTCTTTCTTATTTCGTTTTTTATCTCATTTTGTTTTTTTATCATCTCAATTTGCTTAGCTGTCAAATCTGATTCAGCGACATATAACTTATAACTATCTTTTTCAACTGTATTATATGAGGATGTTTTAGCACTATTCTCTACATTATTTGCAACACCATTATTTACACTTCCGGCAGTAGCAACCTTTTTACCAGAATTATGAAATACTTTATTCCTCTTCAAATTGCTTTTAATTTTTTCATAATCTACAGCTTTTATAGATTTTATCTTGTCATAATTTTCATATAAATCTACTTTTTGTTTTAAAGTAAGACCAGATAACTTGCTTTTACCAGATAGGTTTTTCTTTATTTTTGCCAATTCTTCTTCATTCATCTCTCTAGAATAATCAGTGTTAATATCCAAAGACTTTTGTGACTTGTATAATATAGTATTTGAATATAATACTAATATCAAAAACAAATGTAAGGATATGGAATATAGCAAATTTCTAATCATATTGTACACTTTATTTTTTATTTAAATTGTTACTTTTCAAAGTATTTTCTAAATCTGTAACCAAAACAACATCCTTAAAGCCAGCTGAATTTAAAGCATCCAAAACACTTATAATTCTTCCATAAGAATTTTGTTTATCACCTAAAATAAATATTTTTTGATTATAATTTTTCATTGTATAATCAACCATTTCATTGGCTAAACTAGACAATCTTACTTCATTTTCCTCTAAAAAAATAGAACCATCACTCGTAACATAAACAGCTACAGGTGTAACTTTTACAGGAATAATATCAGCCTGTCCTCTTGGTATTTCTACCTTTATGTTACCAAATAAAACTTGACTTGGCAACATAAATACCATTAACAACGTAAATAACAAGTCAATCATTGGTGCTAAATTAACTAAATTATTAACAACACCTTCGCTATTGTTTTTTCTTCTCTTATGTAACATGATTATTACTTATTCAATATACATTAACAGAATTAATAATTATTCTAATTCTTTAGTAAGAATTGATATTAATTCTAAATTAAAATTTTCTAAATCTGCATCCAAATTATTAACTTTTCCATTATATACATAGAACGCAATTAAAGCAGGTATAGCACTAATTAAACCAAAAACAGATGTGATTAATGATGCACTTATACCAGGAGCTAAAACAACAAGTGAAGCAGACTGAGAAGCTACAACAGAACTAAAGCTTTTCATAATTCCCCAAACAGTACCAAATAAACCAAATAAAGTTGATGTTGATGCTACTATTAACAAAAAGTTTAATCCAACTTTAAATCTATCCAAAGATGTGTTAATTCTAACTTCTGTCAAATTATAAATTCTTTCCTTTAAAGATTCTTTTTTTTCAGAATTACCAGACTGTACTATTTCTAAAACATTACTACTGTCCCACTCTTGCATTGCTGTATTAAATATCTGTGCCATGGGATATTTATGACCAACTTTTGTCTTTTTGTATATATCTTCTAACATCTGACCTGACCAAAATATCTTCTGGAATTGTCTATGTTTTATTGCTACATCTCTAAATTTTGACATTTTTTCAAAAATTATAGCCCAAGTAATTAATGAAAAACATCCCAAAATACCTAATATAATTTTTGTTGCTAAATCAGCGTTGATTATCATATCAAACAACTGCACACCTTCTGACACCATAATTTTTTCTTGTTATTAATAATCAATTATTTTACACTACTGCATAAATATAAAAACACTTTATTAAAACTTGCAATAATAAAATGAAAAATTTTTTAATAAAAATTACAAAAAATGAAAACTGCAATATAAGATTAGATAAATGTATTCATGATAATTTGCCGGATAAAGAGAAGAATAATTTTTCACGTACAAGAATTCAAGATATGATACTAAATGGAAATTTAAAAAAGAACGATCAAGTATTTACAACACTATCATATAAGACAAAATTAAATGATGAATTTTTGTTGGAGTTGCCTGAGCCAATACAAACAACAATAGAGGAAAAAGATATAAAATTAGATATACTTTTTGAAGACGAAAACATGCTTGTAATAAATAAACAAGCAGGACTAACAACACATCCTGGTGCTGGTAATATTGACAATACTTTGGTTAATGCATTACTATATCACTGTAAAGGAAATTTATCAGGTGTTGGTGGAATCTTAAGACCCGGAATAGTACATAGACTTGACAAAGATACAAGTGGATTAATGGTTGCAGCAAAAAACGACATAAGTCATTATTCATTAAGTGAACAAATAAAAACAAGAGTTTTTGAGAGACATTATAATGCAATAATATGGGGAAATATATTCCCTAAAAAAGGAAAAATTGAATGTTATATAGATAGATCAAAAATAAATAGGACAAAAATGGAAATAACAAATTCATTTGGGAAATATTCATGTACAAACTATTCAGTCATAAAAGAATTCGGAAACATAGCTTCACTGATAGATTGTAAACTAG
>CAKVBE010000135.1 GCA_934725005.1 uncultured Rickettsiales bacterium
CTTTTATAACAGAAACACTATTGTCAGTAGAACCATCGTCAACACAAATGACTTCTAAATCATAATCTGTAGATAATATAGGTGCTAATAATGCACAAATATATTTTTCCGCATTATATACAGGAATAATTATACTTAATTTCATTTTTATAATCCACCTTTCTGCATCGTAAAAGTCACCAATAGAAACATCAAAATATTTATTTCTATCGTTTCTATATTCCAGCACCATGTAGTTCATCTTTTTCTTCCAATAAATTTGAAACTTAAGACATAAATGGTTTATTTGTTGTAACCTTTATTTCTTGGTTGTCTAAAATTTCTTTTTAGCAATCTTATCCTCTTTTTTTATAAGTCTTTTAATTAACTCAATTGTTGTATCAAAATATTTTTCATTACGATATAAAATTATTATAAGTATTATTGCTAATATTGAGCACACAACAAACTTGACAATAATATCAATAATTCCTTGCAACACAATTAACGAAGTAATTAAATAAGCTATTGTCACAATGATAGCAGAAAACAATAAATACTTTAACTGCGTTAAGATATATCTTTTAGCAGAGGATTTAAAATAACACTTAAAAATAATAATACATTGCCAAAATGTTCCAGAAATAATGCAAGTCACAAGACTAGCAATTAAAACACCTGTTATACCAATCAATTTACCAAGCAAAAAATTTAATAGTAAATTAAAACATGTGTTAAATATATAAGAGTATTTTAATTCGTTCCACAATCCCGAACCAGTTATATATAGAAAATGCGCCTGTTGGACAATATCAATGGAAAACCAAATCACTATTAATATAACATCTTTTAATGGTAATAATAACGCTTCTCCCATCCACATTTTCATAAATGGTTGATACAAACATATCATACAAGCTGCACACCAAGTAGCTATAATTGAAAACATAAACTGCCATTGATATACATCATACAAGTTTTTACTAAGAGTTTCTTTTGCCACACTATTTCCAACACTTGCTTGCATTGCAGAACGAATCATTACAACAAGTTGATTTACAGCCTTATATATAGTCATATAATTGCTATATATAGCAACCGCTGTTAATCCAATAAAGGAAGAAATCACTATATTATCTAAAGTCGAATAAGTTACAATACTAATATTACATATTAATAAACCTTTAACCTTATTTAAAATTTCTTTCTTATCATTATTACTAATAGTTCCCTTACATACAAATTGTGGAAACTTCCTTTTACTTATATATGCTGCAAATACATTCGTTAACGCAGTTCCCAAAATCATTGCACCCACAAACATATAATAATTATGAAAGCATATCAAAGATATTAATTGGAAAATATACTGAACAACAGTAACAACACACCCTGCTAATTTAGTTAAATCAAGGCGCTGAACCGCAGTAAGCAAAGCTGTTTTATGTGCCGCTAAAAAATAACTTATAGCTGTATTTATTAAATACAATATATATACAACATAAACATTTATGTCCTTAGGAACACCCCCATGTACCCAATACGGTAAAAATATGCCTGTAAAAATTCCTAAAGATAAAATAGATATACCAACATATCGATATACTTGTCTTAAGTATGCCAAAAGTGCACAAACTCTATCATTATCATTATCAGCAATAGGTTTATACATAAAAAACACCACAGAAGTCGTAAAACCTAATTCTGCAACATTTAATACTGTTAAAACCGAATTGAACAAACTGGAAATTCCTAAATATTCACTTCCCAATGAATATATAATAGCAGATTTTGAAACAAAAGAGAAAACAACCTGCAATAACATTAATACATATGAAGCAATAATATTTCTTTTTGTATTTTGCGTCCTAGATTCCATTTTTCCCCTTCCTTTTTATGAACCGCAACTTTTTTCTTTAATATCTGACTTTTCTTTTTTCTCTCTTTGCCATTAAATTCGGACAGATTGCAATGCAGATATACATCAACTTACTTTTTATTGGAATCTTCACTTTTATGGCTTGAAAAAAATTTTTTCTCAGTGACTTTGCACATTTCTTATACTCTTCTATGTACTCATATTCTTGATTTGAGCGAGAGAGTCCGCCCATAATCGTCCAATTAAACGCATATCTATGAAATGCCCATGCATTTATTATTTTTTTATTACTTTTTTTCCAATGAGATCTTTGTATGTATAAAGAATCAATCCCACAATAAATACTTTTCAAATTAAAATTTCTCATTGCACTTCTAGGATTGGATATTTGATGATACACACATTTTTCTCCAATCGCGACATTGTCAGCAAACTGTAAACAATCAATATTGAACAGCATCCCTTCACCAAACCAAATTTTTTCTTCAAATTTAATTTTATTTCTTTTTAAAAATTGCATATCATATATTTTATTCCATACTGCAACAAATATTTTATCCAAATACAACCATTCCATTGCTTTTTCAGAACTTATTTTATATGTATTATCACTCGATTTATTACTTATAGCAGTATAATTGTTTACATTCATGCCAATTTCGCATTCATGATTTTGAAGCAGTTCAACAAAATATGAAACATAGTTAGAATCAACCCAATCATCCCCATCAACAAAAACAACATAGTCTCCTGATGCCAACTCCAATCCCCTATTTCTTGCAGCAGAAACGCCCTTATTTTTTTGATGTATTACTGTAATTCGATCGTCTCCTTTTTCATATTCATCCAATATTTTTCCAGAAGAATCTTTGGAACCATCATCTATCAATATAATCTCAATATTTTTATAGCTCTGCTCAATTACTGATGAAATACATTTTGAAATATAAGTTTCAACATTATACACAGGAATAATCACACTAACTTTAATTTCTCGTTCCATATTTTTTCTCAACTGTTAATTGCCAATTTCAAATAAGCAATTGTTTGTTGCTTCCTTTCTTGTATTATTGTGTTCGTTTGTTCAAAATCGACTTCTATATTATATAGTCTTTCAATATCCTCAATACCATATGCAATTCGATCCTGTTGTTCAAGTGTTCTCAATAAATCATTTATTTTATTCTTATTTGAATCTCTGATTATTGTACAAAACTTTGAATTCATTTTAATTGAAAATATAGTACCATGAAAAGTATCGGTTATTATATAATCTGCATTTTTGAAATATCCAAATACTTCTAATGGATTGCACACAATATTATAATCTGCAATATCAGAATAATAACCAATACTTACTATTTTCTTTTTATGTCCCTTCGCAAATAATTTAATACTTTTTCTTTCTGCCACACTCAATCTTCCGGTATACGCATATACAATAATATAATCTTTTATATCAATTGTTGGATTTTTTACGTCTCTGCAGAAATCATACACCAACACAGGATCTAAATGTTTATATACTTCAAATCCCATTTCACTTAAAACATTTTTTGAATTATTATCTCTAACGGAAATAAATGCGAACTTATAAAACATCGTTTTTATCTCATCAAATATCATATATTTTTTCAAATCTTCTACTGTTGTATGCCCAAACGAACCAGCATACGAAATAGTTTTAATATCCTCGTAAGATTCGCCAAATAAGTTTTTCGAATATCCAACGGGATACCCCTGCATACAATTAAAAACTTCGTCACTTCCAATTAC
>CAKVBE010000136.1 GCA_934725005.1 uncultured Rickettsiales bacterium
TATTCCGATGTTACTGAAAATACATCTTTAGAAGAAATCGTCAAAAGACTAAAAAATAATCCAACATTATTAAAAACAATTTATAGAATTGTTTTGGCATTAGATTACTAAAAAATTTCTTGGGAACTTTATACCTCACACCACTAAAACATTTCATCATTCACAAGAGAATGTTCTCATTCTAAATTATTTAGAGAGGGTTTTTTAAGCTGAGAAAAGCGGATTGCGAGCAGAGGCTGAAAGGCTTGCGTTTAGCAAGACCTGTAATGCCGTTTATTGCGAGCAACCAAGCGATAAATTGGAAAAACTTATATCCGCAACCACGAAACCTCATCACGCAATGAGAGGGGCTATATGGAGTATGAACTTAATATTATAACCGTTATTTCTATTTTCATGATATAATTCCACAAAGGAGTAAATCGTGACAATCTATGATGACTTACTAAATATTCCTCAAAGAGAAAATGCGGGTTCTTTAGTTCCTAATCGTTACCAGTATCAATATCATTGGTCTTTAATAAAATTACTTGATTTGTATGATAACCAAGAGGATTTTGCCATGTTCTTTGAATTTGGCGATGATATTTTAATCTTAGACTCAGTTGTTAACCCAAGTTCCTTAAATTTCTATCAAATAAAGACCAAAAAACAAAAAAATACTTTCTATTGGAAACTATCAGATTTAACTAATAATGGTACAAAAAAGAATCCCAAAATAAGTTATCTTTCAAGACTTATAGATAATTACACTAGATACAAATATGACAATGTTAAAAGTATAAAATTTGTTTCAAATCTTCCATTTAAATTCTCTCAAAAAGATGTTTTAACTGAACAAGAGTGTACACTTGGAGAATTAACACAGAAAGAATTTGACAAGGTTAAAACAAATATATGCAATATTTGTCAAAAAAGTAATTGCCAGTCAGATTGTAAAAATATCATATATTTTTCATGTACAGGTATTCCAATTGACCATTTTCGGGAAATGTGCGTTGGCAAATTAAATAGTTTTCTTAATAGAAAATTTCCAAATTGTAAAATTAGCCCAAATGCTCTTTATGAAGTTTTATTGAAAGATATTGAAATTAAAAGTATGAATAAAAGAGACAATAAAACAAAGGAAGGACTTTTACAGGCAAAATGTATAAGTAAAGAACAAATAAATAAACAATTACAAGAATTTCAAAAAAATACCTTACTATATAATCAATGGAGTGAAATTGACAATAAATTTGCTAAAATATTTCCTATAAATCAAAGGCGACTAATAAAAAAAGAATTTAATAAGTTTGTAGTTGATAGTTTAAATCCTGATAATTTAACATTAGAACAAATTATTACAACCATTAGAAACTTAATTGAACAGCAGTTATCTCATGCCGATGTTAATGATGAAGAATTAAGAAATATATTTGAAGAAATCTTAAACTCGCTGATTTTAGCAAATAATATTGATACGGATATACATAGCAAAAATTATTTATTAGCAATTATTTTAAGGGAGTATTGCTATGATGAATAAAAAAGATTACAAAGAATTTATGCAAAAATATGCTTTATATAAAAAACTAATAAGAAATTTAAGGTTAAAAAAAGATGAAAAGATTAAAATTAAAATCATTAAAAGTAATATCAACAGCAACTAAAAAAGCTAAAATTATAAATTTCGGCGATAAGTTAACTATTATAACCAGTAATAGTGAAAATCGTACTGGTAAGTCCTTAATTACAAAAGCCATTTATTATGCTTTAGGAGCTGATTTATCTCAATATGTTAGTGATTGGCAAACTCTTTCAATAGTTACAATTTTAGATTTTGAATACAATAATTCTGAATATACAATGTTTAGACTAAAAAATAATATAATTTTACATTCCTATGCTACTAATACATTTCAGACTTTTAAATCTTTAAAAGAATTAAAAGATTTTTATAATGAATTTTTTGATATGAAATTAAAATTATCATTAACAATAAATAATGATGATGATTTACATATTCCTTATGCTCAAGCTTTATTTATGCCTTTTTATATTGACCAAGACCAAGGTTGGTCAAATATGTGGAATTCTTTTAAATCTCTTGGGATTTATAAAGATGGGAAAAAAGAAATTTTAGAATTTTATACTGGTGTAAAAACCAATGATTACTATAAATTAAAAAACGAAAAGACTAACAAAGAAAAAACAATTAAAGAGATAAAATCAGAACAAACAAATTGTAAATTAGTAATAGATACCAATTTAAAACATTTTAATAATATTGTCTCTGTTAACGCTAATATTAAGGAATTCAAGGAAAATATTGATGCATTAATGCAAGAACTTAATAAAGTACAAAAAAATAAAAATAGAATAAAAACAGAATTGCTAAGTGTTTATAATAAAAGAAATGAAATACTTGATGAACTTCAAAATGTAAAATCTGTTTTAACAGATTTAGAAAAAGATAAAACATATATGTTAGAAAATTTTTCTAGCGATATAATTGTTTGTCCCACTTGTGGTGTAAAACATGAGAATAATAGTCAAGTTCGTTATGTAGTAGAATTAGATATTGAAAATTGTCAAAATAATATTGAAACTTTACTCTCAAAATTAAATAAACAAGATGCAGAAGTTAAAAAGCTAAAAAGAGAATTAGATATCAGCAATGCATCTGAAAAAAATATTTCTAATATTCTAAACAAAAGAAAAAATAAGGTTAAACTTAATGATATTTTATTGTCAGAAGGTATAAACTCTGTAATAAAAAGCTTACAAAAAAAATTAAGAATAATTGATAAACAATTATTTACAAATGAACAAGATTTAGCACAAATAAATTCTGAATTAAAATATTATGATGAAATACAAAAAGAACAAAATAAGATATTTATAGAACTGATAAAGCCATTTCTTGCAACATTAGGTATTGGAGATATAGCTCCTAAAAAAATTGGAGAAAAAATTAAGGAAGGCGGAAGTGACCAAGCAAGATGTATAATGGCATATGTTTTAGCTTATTATATTATGGCAAGTAAAAACAAAGATGCCGTTTTGTTTCCTCTTGTAATTGATACTCCAGCCCAGCAAGAACCAAATGTCAAAGATATGCAAACTTTGTACAACTTGATATTAAACAAATTACCTGATGACGCTCAATTAGTAATAACAACTTCTGATTTATATGGGATGAACTTTCAAGGTACTATTCATACTTTTACGAATAAACGAGCGGTGCTAAATAATGACGATTATAAAATTATAGAAACTTGTTATCTGAAATACCTGCAAATGCTAACCGCAGTTGATGAATAAGCATAATATTATAGCTCGTTGGCTCATAAGGGGCAGTTTAGTTTTACTTCATTGTTTGATATAATAAGTGTTATTGGTATTTATAGAATACTTAATTAAAATATTCTATTACTAAATACAAATTTTTCTGTTCCGCAAACATTTCTTAATATTTTGCGTTGGCGGTTTTAATCTAAATTCAAATAAAAAACTTCGCTCAACACCGCTCCTACAAATATACCTACAATAATTGTAGGTATAAACTATTTTTAAATAAAAAAAACAAGGTACTTGATTTTTTATTTTTACGGAGCATAATATAGATG
>CAKVBE010000137.1 GCA_934725005.1 uncultured Rickettsiales bacterium
CTAGAGCTCCTATAAAGTGTAAAAAGATTTTCTATTATAAAGACAGTTTCTTTACAAAAAAGTTGCTTCCTAAATCTGTTGTTCCAAAACAGGAGCAAAATATAGTGTCGACTTCTAAAAAGAAAGCCGAGGATAATAAATAATTATTAAATTTAATTATGAAATTATTGCTTAAAATTTTATTAGATATCTGTATAGTTATATTAGCGTTTTTTCTTGGACGTGTATCTAATGTTTGTGTTACTAGTAGTGAATTTAATAGTCAAAACAGTATTCATAATAGTAACACGATCAAAGAAGACAGTAATGATACCAATGGTGTCGAATTAATTGATATTAACAATCATGAAGACATAACTGATATGGGTGATAAGTATCTTGATGATACGGATTATATGGATAATGAATACAATGTTGAATAATTATGTATAATCAAGGTGAAACAATATACGCTCCGTTAACAGTTTATGGAAAATGCAGCATATATGTTATAAGGATTTCAGGTACCAAGACTTTAGATTGTTTAAAAATGCTCGGTGTTTTAAAAAAACTACAGCATAGACAAGCCACAGTTTGTGATATAAATGATGGAAATTCTTTGTTAGATGAGGCGTTGATAACATATTTTTCAGCACCAAATAGTTTTACCGGTGAAGATGTCTGTGAAATATGTTTGCATTGCTCTGAATACATTATAAAAAGGGTATTTGAAATATTATCTTCTATTAAGAATGTTAGGCTTGCAGAACATGGTGAGTTTTCTAGAAGAGCTTTTTTAAATGGTAAAATTGATTTAATGCAAGCGGAATCTATTCCTGATCTTATTGATTCTAAAACTGAACTACAACATAGAAAAGCATTAGAACAGTTGAAAGGTAAAAATTCAAAGTTTTACGAAAATTTGAGGCAAAAAATATTAGACATCTTGACAAATCTTGAGGTATTAATCGATTTTCCAGAGGATGACATTGATCCATCATTAATGAATAATGCCAATGTGAAAGTTAATAATACTATTGAGTATATTGAGAATTTACTGAATGATAACAATGCTTCAAGCAAATTAAAAAATGGTGTAAATATATCAATAATTGGGGAGCCGAATGCTGGTAAATCGAGTTTGTTGAATTATATTTCTGGTGAAGATGTGGCAATTGTTTCAGATATCGCTGGAACTACAAGAGATATTCTGCACAAGTCGCTATATATAAATGGTATTCCAGTTACATTTTACGACACGGCTGGCATAAGAGCAACTGATGATAAAGTTGAAAATGAAGGTGTAAATAGAGCAATTCAAAATGCTAGAAATTCTGATTTGAAAATATTGCTTATTGAGCCGCATAATTTAAATATTAATCAAAATATTTTAGATTTAGTTGATAGTAAAACATTAGTTGTTGTTAATAAAATTGATGAAGTAAAAAATATTGATAATGTAAAAAATATTTTTCCAGATAAAGAAATTTTGACAATTTCTGTAAAAAATGGCACGAATATTTGTGATTTAATGAACAATATTGAAACATTTATAAATAGAAATATAACTCCATATACAGATACGATGATAACAAACGAAAGATATAGAATAGAGTTAATGAATTCATTAAATATGCTAAAATCTATAGATTTTTCTGCGCCAATTGAAATAATTTCTGAATATGTAAGAAGAGCTAGTTTTTTTATTGGAAAAATAACTGGTATTATAAATACTGATGATGTATTGAATAGTATATTTTCAAAATTTTGTATAGGAAAATAATCCCTTAAGGTAAAAATTACCTTAAGATTCATTCTTTATTAATTAGTAATACACCGTCTTTTTGATTTAGGATCGAAAATATAGTATTTTTTTCTTCTATCGTGCACTTATATAAAACTTTTAAATCGGTAAATTTATTATATAAATCTAGTGTGCAAATGATTGATTCAAGTTTATTATTATCCGAAGAACCAACGAATATATCTATTTGATCTTGAATTGCCCAATCGTTTTTTAAATGTCCAAAATCAACTGGAACGGTTATATTTAGATATTTATCGAATTCTCCAACTTTTGAGTCTAAAACTATTTCTGAATTATGGATCATATTTTCAAGGTAATGCCAAAAATTGGATTTATATTCACTTTGTGTCTTCAAATAATAAATATAATATGATTTTTTGTGATTAATTTCTGTTGCATCTTTGTCAGCATTTACTATTTTGAATCCAAGTTTTTCTGGGATTGTTCTACTTGGTATATTTTCTGCAAATGCTATTATATAAATCTTATCAAAATTCAATTCATTAAAACAGTAATCTTCTAATCTTTTACAACTATTTGTTATAATCCCTTTTCCATTGTAATCATTTGATAACCAATATGCGATTTCTATTTCATCGGTTTCGTTATTATAGTTTATTAAAGCTATAACTCCAACAAGTTTATTTTTGTAAAAAATCCCAAGATCACAACCTATATCTTCCAAATTTTTTTTAATGGAATCTTCTATGAATATTTTGCTATTTTCCAATGACAGATCAGAAGCCCATTCAAACCATGGTAATAAAAATTTTTGATTAATTTTACTTAAATTAAATAATGTTTCCAAATCATTTAACTCCAATTGTCTTAACTCAATATCTTTATTTACTTTTAAACATTTATCGACTAACACATAATTATTAGTTGTTAATAAAATAATAGTGTATGTTAAATATACTTATGACCATATTACATAAAAATCATTAAAAATATAACATACAGCATAAATAATACTATAATTTTTATATTTTTCAATAAAACAAATAAAATTTTATGCAGTTAGTAATAAAAAAACTATTGGTGGCACCAACTCACCAATAGTGTTATACTTTTCATATAGTTGTCTCTAGCTGTCGCACCAGTCTTAAGGTATGACAAAACTTGTGTGTAAATTTAATCTAAAACAGTTCTACTTTCGTGTACCTCATAAGTTATTTATAACGTTTCCATACTATACAATTATAAGTTGTATAATAATACGGTATTAATTAATTTGGTAAAAATTAATTTCAAGTATCCTTGTAAAGATTTTTTTTGATAAAAACTACAGACCATCTGATTAATTAACAATAATACTAAGTCAAGACTTATAAATTATTTATGGCAATAATCAATTTTGTTTTAAATATGCAATACAATATCATTAATGAAACATTTATAATACTAGGTACTGAGTTTGGAGACTCGACACCTAGTATTTACAAATATCTATCAATTATATAACATAATAAATAATAAGAATTAAGTTCCGTAAACAATTGGTACTGGATTCTGAGATCCCGTACCTCGCATAAGTAGTGTAAACGAAAAGATTTTTCGATGGTTGTTATTTTCTAAATCCTTTCCCTCTTTGAGGGAAAGTGCCCTGAAAGGGCGATAGGGTGCTTGTGAATTGTAAAAACTATTATTTTTAATATAATTTTCGCGATGTGCTGGATCTCCGAACTTAGCACTTAGTATTATCATAGTAGAAATTTTATTATTTTTTTAAGTTGGTTATTTAATTATAATTTTAAAAAAATAAGTGGCTAAATTCTAGGATCCTGTACCTCACTTACATGTATAAAC
>CAKVBE010000138.1 GCA_934725005.1 uncultured Rickettsiales bacterium
AAGTAACCTTAAGTAATCATATATTTCCGTTGCGGTACCAACTGTAGATCTAGGATTTTTACCAGTAACTTTTTGGTCTATTGCTATTGCTGGTGATAATCCCGATATTGAATCAACTTCAGGTTTTGCTTGAACGTTTAAAAACTGCCTTGCATAGCTTGATAAACTTTCTATATAACGTCTTTGTCCTTCGGTATAAATTGTATCAAAAGCCAAAGATGATTTTCCAGAACCACTCAAACCAGTTATAACAACTAGCTTATTTTTTGGTATTTTTATACTTATATCTTTTAGATTGTTTTGTTTTGCACCTATTATTTCAATAAAATTTTCATTTTTTACCATTATATACTATTCCAGATAGATATGTAAGATTAATCACATTATATAACAATTATATTAAAATCAACAAATCTTTAGTTATATTTTTGATTATTTAACTATTTAATTCTTTAGTCCCAGCCTTCACTAGGGCTTGGGACAGTGTAATTTTTGATTAAAAGAATAAAAATTTTTTTTGGTGTTTTTTTCTATTCTCTATATCTTTTCCTGCACTTTCTAAATCATCTATTTTTATTCTTTTACCTTCTGTTGATTCTGTTTTTTGTGATAATCTATCAATATAACTTTTATATAATTTACTTTCGAATATTTTAGTATCTAAATCTTTCAGGAAAAGAAATAAGAAAAGGTATAATTTTTGTTCAAACGTGCATTTTTCATCTTTACTGTTATGGCTTTTGATACGACTATACATCTTATATAAATCTGCATTAATCTTGGAAGTATAACAAAAACAACTTATTTTTTTTGCATCTGTTGTGTTTAATTCAGGATCTTCCCTTTCATAATCATCAGTTACACATTCTAGATAGCTGTAGTGTTTATAGAATTCTGAAATGTATTCACTAAAATAACTTAATTTTCCAGCTCTTGATAAAAAATTTATTGTAATTTCATCAGATTTTTCTTTGTCGATTATTGTTTCAAATTTTTTTCCACTATCTATGTCGAAGTTTATAAATTCATTTATTAATCTTTTATTCATCCTACGTTTATAATTTCCTTCGTGGCAATGAACACCAATTTCCTCAAAATAGTGAAGTAACATGTCCCAGTAATTTTGTAACTTGTTTTTAATATCAATATCAACGCTAGTTTTAATATTATCAATTTTACCAAGTAATATGCTTGTGCTGACGAAGCCTTTAACAATATTGAATATAAATTTTGGTTCATACTCCAAAATTTTTGTTGATTCTGTGTCGATACTGTCTATATTTTCTCTTATCCTTTCTAGAAAATAATCAAAAAATATATTAAAATTGCTACCTTTTTCAAAAACTATATAATCAAATTCTTTTTTGTAAAAATTATTAATAAAAGTTTTTGCGGCTTCTGTTTCTGCTTGTGGTGAAACAGTTAAAATATTTTGTTTTTTACTTTTGTCCATTATGTTAATTTAAAGTTTGTTAATAGAATAATTGTATTATAAAGATTCATTTGTTGACATTAGTGAACAGGTTAAGTTGCCTAATCTGTTCACCAAACATTGCTGAAAGATACTAGTATCTAGCTACGTTTTTGTTATTTGACACTTCAACTTTTATTTGTGCCGTTTTTGTGTAGTTGTAAGCATTGTTTTTTTCATTAACTTCAACACCCTTAAGTGTGTCGACGATTTTATTATTTTTGCAAGTTCCAAAACTAGATCTTTCAGAAATAGCCTCAATCATTTCTTCGTTGAAAAATTTGCTTGCCTTTTCATATTTTTTAACAAATCCTTCCTTTAATTTTTTACTATTTTTACTATTGTATGTCTCTACTTCGTTGATAATTTCTTTTATATTATTATTAATTTTTTCGATTTCATCTTTGTCGTGATTTTTTTTATCATTAATACCAAGAATTCTTTTGATTAATTTTATTTTTGTACTTTTTTCTCTAGCTATTTTTTCTTCATTTTTTCTTTGCTCTTCTTTGAGAATTTCTAATGCTATTTCTTTGATTGCTCTATCCTTGTCATTACCTTCATCTTTGTATTTGAGCTGCTCTAATATAACATCTCTATTTTTTTCAATATCTGGATATAACTTTGATATTATGTTGTTCTTAATATTTTCTGCTATATTGTCATATCTACTTCCCATGTCTTCGAAGTTCTTTTCAAAGAATTCAACTATTTTTTTATCACCTTCTAAATCATTTTCAAACTCTACTTTGTTTTGATCTTTGAGTCCCTTTTTGTATTCTTCCTCTCTGTCATATAAGTTATTTTTGAGTTTATTAAAACAATAGGATATCTTATCCATATTTTCTTTACTGAAGTATGCTTTTAATATATTATCACGGAATTCTGTAAATATTTTTTGATCTTCACTTTTTAATGTTTTAAAACTATCCATGCTTGTTATTGTTTCCAATTTCATAAGACCTTCTTTAAGTCCTTGTACTTGTTGTAGATAGCATGGTATTGTCATGGAATCAATGAATGAATTTTCAGATGATAATTCATCAAAAGTTTTAATAAATTTATCGAATTTTAATTGAAGGAATTCGCTTACTTTTCTTATTGATTCTTTAACCATTTTTTCTCTTTTGTCGGCATCATTCTCTTTCTCTAAATTTTTAAATATTTTTCCTGTATCTGTAACTAATAGACTTGTTCTCATTGATAAATCGCCAAACTGTTTGTACATAACTTTACAATCAATGTCTTTACCATTCATGTCTTTGATAAATCCCTTTTCTCTTAATGTTATGAGATCTCTATAAAAATCAACATTATCTCTGTATACTAATTGTAAATAGTTAACTATTGTTACAATCTGTAAACTAACAGCTTTCTTAACATTATCTCTTACCTTTTTATTTTTTATTCCTTCTACACTTCTGATTAATCCATCGACGTCTTTCAACATGAAATTTTGATTAACACTTTGATTTTTGGTTACATTGGCTTCTAAATATTCAAATTTATTACATATATCTTCAATCTGTTCTTTTGAAATGCCACTATTAATTAGTTCATTGTACATCCCATTTGATGTACTCTCCATAATATTGACTACATTTTCTTTATTTGTTTTCATTATTTTATAAATATTAGTTTTTTTGATATGTATTAGTATTTATATAATAAAAAAAATCATATGTCAATATAATTGAGGCCAATTTATTAAAAATATTGCATTGGAGTTTGAATTTAGTTAATAACTTAATTAAATTTTGAATACCTTGAATTGGCATTATTTATGCTTATATATAGAATAATTAGTTGATTATAATAGGCAATATATGAACATAGAAAGATACACGAATAAAGTTAAAAATGCGATTCAATCAGCAAATATGAAAGCATTAGCTAATGGTAATACTCAAATTTTACCTGAGCATTTATTACTAGCTATGTTTGAAGATGATGGATTGATTGACAATATAATTGCCACAGCTGGTGG
>CAKVBE010000139.1 GCA_934725005.1 uncultured Rickettsiales bacterium
TTAACACTATTTGTTGTCCCAACAGTCATCAAATGTCTATTAAATAGAGTTTTAGGTTGCAATCTTATCGGGTACTCTTGAGTGCTGAATGCAAGTTTTGCAAAAGAAGGTAACTGTTTCTCTCTACCAGGATTAACCTCTATTGATTTAATAAATCGCTCTACTGCATTTTCGTTTGCAATATACACCTTATCAGTTATACCAACGGTATTTGTACCATTTAATTTAAAATATTTTTCACCCAATGGTATGTACCCAAGTATATCAATACTTATTTCTGGAAAAATTTTTTCTTGTTGTCCATACGTCAACATCTCATGAAGACTATCAGAGTTTGGAACCTTAGATTGGAATATTTCACCAAAAAATAAACCATTACTCGAATCAATCAAAACATAGAAACTTATTGTATTGGGAGCAAGAATATCTGTTCTTAATTTTCTGTATGAAAATAGCGATAGATTTTCTATTTGAATAGTAGAATATGCACGATTCACCTGAGAAATCATACCAAGGTAATAATTACTCTTATCAGCTACTTTGTAAAAACTATCAATCTTTGTCATTTAAATACCTTCCACTTAAGTAATCAACCAAATCACTATTCATAGTAGCCTTTAAAAAAGAAATAGGATAGCCTTCATCCATAAGGTGAACGAGTTCACCCCAATTTTTATTATATTGGCTTTGTCCCTCTTTAATCTCAATATATTTATTCTCATCTTCAATCCACTGCCTATTGGGGTCAATATTAAAGTCCGTCACTAATAATTTCAGACTAGAGTTATTTTTCAATGCCTGTGTAATCATCTTAGAAATATGATCATCTGCAAAACTGAATCCTGAAGAAATCAGCAATGTATTAGGACGTTTTATAAGCTCTTGAAATTTTGTGAATAGTTCAAAATACGGTTCCTGATAACTTTGTGCAAACTTGTCAGAACTAGGAAAAACCATTACCATTTTATCTGTATCCGTAATACTGTGTCTATTTTTTCTTACAATATCACCGTTATCTTGCTTTTCCCAAGTAAGTGAACCATGAATTTTAACAAGATTAAATGTCTTTTCTTTATATTCAACTTCTCTGGTATTAATATTCTGAACTTCTTTCACTAGGTTCCATTCAAACATATTGCTATCAAACTTTGGTAAAGGTGTAAAGTTGAATCCATCAAAAATAACGAAATTATTTTCCTCAGCAGCTTCCTCAATCAAAACATCATAATTAGTTGTAACAATAGAAAATTTATTTCCATCTTTTCCTGATAAATCAGATAAAAACTTTAATAATGCACCATGTTTCAATACTTTACTGTCATAAGAATAATTGGTATTTTCCTTAATCAGCTTCAAAATTTTTTGAATAGTATCATTAAAAATTTTTTTATCATTTTCTGATACATATGGACGAAAATGAAACAATACAGAAAGAAAGTCCTCTAGGTTAAAAGCAATATCTAATGCAGAACTTCCAGATGATTTAGATTCTGTAGAGTCTAGTATGTTTCCATCTTTGTACCTGCACATTTTAGCCAATTCTTCTAATGTATAGAGCTCATCTATGTCATTTAGTTTTTCAAATATATCATCTGCAATCATTTTAACTGTTTTTCCATAATTTGGATTGCCTCCTACTACAGACGCCCCAGCCCCAGCAAGAAAAACAATATTTGAATATTTCTCTCCATAAATAGTTTTACGAATCTTTTCGCTAATCAATCGCTTAAAATCACTCTCCTTAAATTCATTATCAGATTCATCCTTAGAATTTTGTTTTTCAAGTACACCGTGGGAGTCAAAAAACTCATTTCCATCATTTTTCTCTATACCATATGAAATTGTATTTGACAAATAGTGTAATTCAATTTGTTTGTCTTTTAATTTTTTCTCATTATCAAAAAAGAAGAAAAACATTTTACTCTACCTACTTTCTATTTTTAAAATAACTGCTTATTCCCATTTACCACTCAAAACATCCTTTAAAAATCTCTTTGGAAACCAAAATGAATGTTTAGTTATTCTTCTACCATCAGGTAAGATATCAGTATCTGATTCTTTCCCTTTTCCAACAAAGATTCCGGGTTCAATTTCATATAAAGAATTTGAAGCATGAATCTTGGTGAAAACTATTTTGTTAATCCTACTTTGAGGAAAATTTGTTGAAATTCTATTCCCTTTCTTAGTTAACTCTATGCCTTCAGCTAGTATCTTACGTGTTTCCTGCCAAACACGTTTTACTTCGTCAACTAATCTATCAGGAAAGCCCCAAAATTTTATTCCATCTAAGACAAACTCTCCTTGTGAGTTTTCTTTAAATATTACAAATAAAAATCGTTTACTACATATCTCCTGATAAGGTTGAGATTCTTCCCAATTATCATTAGATACCAACTCTTGAAAATTATAAGTTTTGAATGGGGAGTCTTCTTTTGGTAAACCATTCTTATCAATACGAATAACACGTAGATTCATATTAGCTTTTTGAAATTCCTGTGTCTTATCAATATCACCTGTCAAACCTATAATTTTACGAATTAAGGTACTATTCTTGCCTTTTGCTTTACGATTAACTAAAAACTTTTCATATAATTGCTTCTCGGTGAGTCCCTGATAAGCTAAAATTTTATCAGAAATAATTTCTGTAAATATTTTTTTCTGACCTCTTGCTGTACCAACCACACTTTCTTGTTCCTTCTGATTAAAAATCTTATTGTTAATCAGATATGTCATATAGCTAGACTTTAATTCCCATGCACGTTGCTTAGCTAGCTCATGACTGAAAGGCTGCATTCGAAAATCTCTCCCTTTCCCAGCTCCTTTGGTACATGTAGATAAATAGTTACCATCAGATTCAGAAAGTTCATGGGCTTTACCTTGTTTGATTTTTTCAGTAATGCGTTTATAATCCTCCAAAATTACTTCCATATCTTCATCGAACCATTCATAAAGAAATACTTTTTCAATAATATAGTCAGACATTGTTTGATTAGGAATCAAGCCATTATAAAAGAGCAATAGCATCTTTTGACATTTTTTCCACATATGCGTGGAGTAGAAATCATCCAAATTCTCTTCCATGAAATTAATGATTGTAAGTACCAGACGTTCTTTAGCACTGATTGAACCATTCTTATTAACTTTAAAAGGTGTAACCTTCAACTCTACACCTATTTTTTCAAAATCAGCAGATGAGTTACTATTAGGTAAATAACCAAAAAAGAATTTTTCTATATAGTTTCCATATTGTCCTTTGGACTTCATACTTATTTCTTTATCTTCTATATCAGATACTATTTTATTTTGAAAATCATCATAAGTTTTATACGGACTTCTTTGATACTCCTCAACTATCTGTTCAAATCGGTAATTTAAAAGTACTTTAGAATAATCTACAACACTATTAATATC
>CAKVBE010000140.1 GCA_934725005.1 uncultured Rickettsiales bacterium
TTAATGGTGAGGAGCTTGGTTTTAAGAAGTGATAAGTTTAAATAACATTAAGGGAAAATTTATAACATTTGAGGGTGTTGAAGGTGCCGGTAAGAGCACACAGTCTAAAAATCTCGTTGAATATTTAAATAATAATGGCGTCGAATCTGTTTGGACAAGAGAGCCAGGTGGCTGTCCAGAAGCCGAGGAAATAAGAAATGTTATAATTAATGGTTCAGTTGATAAGTTGGATGGTATGTCTGAATTACTTTTAATGTATGCCGCAAGGAGACTACACACTGAGAAAAAAATAAAACCATTGTTAGCTGAAGGAAAAGTTGTCATTTCTGATAGATATTTTGATTCGACTTTTGCATATCAAGGTTTTGGTAGTGGCATTGATTTGGAAAAAATTAACATGATGAAAAAAATAGTTTTAGATGATTTTAAGCCAGATCTAACAATAATTTTGGATATTGATGTTATGGAAGGATTAAATAGAGCAAATAAAAGGGGTGATGTCAATAGATTTGAATCAAAAAAAATTGAATTTCATAATAGGGTTAGGGAAGGTTTTAACAGTTTATTAAAGCTTGAACCAAATAGATGTAAAATGATTGACGTTACTTCATTGAATGTTAACGAAGTACATAATCAAGTGGTTTCTATTTTGAGTATATTTAAATAGTATTGGAATAGCATTTACTATAATTACATTAAATCCGTTTATTTTTTTAAGCATAAATTGTTCATTATATTATTTTCAGGGTTAATGCTGTGTTGTTTTAAAGTATTGATGATGATTTTTTAAAAAATAATCAAAAAAATGCTTGACCATAACAAAAATTTGATTATAATAATGATTATTATTTGATTTTAATAAAATATATAGGATTTTTATGTATACAAATGACGCTCTTTGGGGCAAGTTGCTTGCCAAAAATAGTTTTGACTTCAAAACTCTGTATAATTATATGAATAAAAAGAGTAATGAAGATGCTAATTCAAAACTAGAATTTTTACTTGCTTCTTATTTGTATTTGAATGATGACAAAAAGGGTTTCGATAAACTAACAAAAAGTAATAAGTCAAAGTTTTATGGACTATTAAAGAAATTTGTAAATTACAATGAGAAAGATTTAGAAAAAATAACTTCTGCAAATAGTTTGGATGAATATCTTTTGAATGAGATTTCAAAGTGCAATAATAGTGACGTATTAAGTGATTTCTTTTATCAAATAACTAAAAATGGAGAAGTACCTGATCACTTTAAGAATGTGTTTACAAAAATTTCGTATTATTTAATAACCGGTTGTGGTTGTGACGTAACAAATTTTGCAGACAGTATTCTGAATACTTATAAGAGAATAATAGATGATACTGGTGCTTATGAAGATATTAATTTTGAATTCGGAAAAATTGAGAATTTTGTGGTAAGAAATGTAAACCAAAAAAATGAAAAAGAAGAAAATGTGATCAATTTACTTAAAAATATTAGATTAGCTGTAAGTGGTGTTATATCTGGGAAAGGATATAATAATGATAAAATAGATAGTGACGATAAAAAAAATGAACTTAATAAAGTTATAGAAAAATTTATTAACATATATAAATATGTATATGCTGGCGGTAATGAAGTACCAGCGATAGGAAATTTAGATATTGAGGTCAATAATACAAACAATGTTGCGGAAAATAATGCAATAATATCTGGTGTTATTTATAATTTTATGAAGGCTATCAATGAAATATATCTTGAGAGTGATTTTGAAAAAAAAAGTGAAGAAATTGAAAATGTTTACTCACTATTTAAAGAAATTGTTTTAATTAAAAACGAAGAAGAGAGCAAGACTTTATCAACAAGAATTAATACAAAACATCTTGTTTCAAAATTTTGTGATGAGTTACGTGGTGGATCAACTAAACAAGATTTGGAAGTTATTTATAGTAAGTATGCTGATTTGTTAAACTACAGTAAAAGGATTCGTACTCTTGAGAATGAGTGTAATTTAAACATATACAGGCAACAGGGTGCACCTTTATATTTTCAAAATATTGAATTATTTCTAAATAGTCAAAAAGTAGATTGTAATTCTTTTAAGAGTTATCTTGATGGAATAAAAGAAAAAGTTGATATTAATGAATTTTTTAAATATCGTAATAATTCAGTTCTTAGTTCTTTGTCTTATGATTCTGATAGACTTGAATTGACAAGAAAATCATATAAATCATTAGATAGCTATAAAAGACAAGATGGAAATCAAAATCCAGTTGATATTGGAGAATTTTTTGCAAAAGAAAGTTCTATTTTAGTTTTTGAAGGAGGTAGACCAGCAACAGATTTTTTTGCTTTGATTAATTGTATTGTAAATCCTTGTGCTGCAGATGAGAATAATGAAAGGCATGAACAATGTAGTGAAAAAGTAGAAGCTTTAGTGGATTTTCTAAAATATTATTTGGACGAATTATTTGAAAAAGGAATTAATGAGAATGAGAAAAAGGCGCTTGTATTGCCATTGTTAGCTATTTTACATGAAGCTAATGAAAATATTGATAACGTAGTGTCAGTACGTAAATTTTTATTGGAAGGTGAATTTAATTTTATAAACCGTTATGCTGATAAAATTATAAATGTTTTTGAAAAAGAATTCAAAGCTGGAAAGTTTGAAAAAATTGAATCATTACAAAAATTATATGCTGATTATATCGACAAAAAGCAAAAAATTACCGATGATAAAAAAACTCTAGATAAAGACGAAACTGAAGCTACTAAAGAAAGTGATGAATTGATATTAAAAGAAGAAGTAAAGGAACAAACACAAAATGAAGAAATTCATGATGTAGTAGCAGATGAAAAAACTGAAGAGCTAAAATCAACAGATGAAGCTATCACTGATGATAAATTAGTGAAAGAAGAATCAAAAGACAGTGATGAAAAAATTGATTTGTCACAAAAAACCAAAGGTATTTCATTCAAAAGTTTATCAATAGTTGAATTTAAACTAGAAACCGAACCAGAAGTTATTCAACCACTTCTAATTGATGAAAAAGTTATTGACAAAACAATTGAATTACAGGAACATGATAATGTATTGTTGCCGTCAAGCTATCATGATGGTTCAAACAAAGAAAATTTAGCTACTGAGAAAATAATGCCTGAGCGAACTTCAGGAAAGGAACAATTTAGGAAAAAAATTAAGTATTTCGAAGGACTTTCTAAAGACAACAAAGAAATGTCATTTACTAGAAGTGTAACCAGAAGGAGAACTGAAAAAAGTGCAGAAAATGAAAAATCTCGTTAGTTTTTAATATATTTGGTTAAAAACTATTATTAAATTTTTCACCTCAAAAAGGGTAATGATTTTTTTATGGTCGTTACTCTCTAAATCCTTTCCCTCCTTGAGGGAAAGTGCCCTGAAAGGGCGATAGGG
>CAKVBE010000141.1 GCA_934725005.1 uncultured Rickettsiales bacterium
TCAAAAACAAATCCATTGTTTATACTTAAAGATCCTTATGTTTTAGATTTTTTAAATCTAAAACAAGATAAAAGTGTCTTAGAAAAAGATATAGAAAGTAAAATAATGGACAAATTACAAAACTTTATACTTGAAATGGGAAAAGGTTTTACATTTATTGGTAAACAATATAGAATATCCATAGATGATGACAATTATTACGTTGATCTAGTATTCTATAACGCAATATTAAAATGTTATGTACTTATAGATTTAAAAGCTACAAAATTAAATCATGCTGATATATGGCAAATGGATTTCTACACAAGATACTTTAACAAAGAAGTAAAACAATCAACAGGTAATCCAACGATTGGCCTAATATTATGTACTGATAAAAATAAAGCCATGGTTAAGTACACTTTATTAGGAAATAAAAACAATAATATAATATATTTGCCTCGAAATATAACATTATGTCTACCAACAGAAGAAGAATTAACAAACTATATTGTTAAACAAAGAGAATTATTGGAAAAAAGAATGCAAAAAAGATGAATAATTTAGATAGTAATAACAATGAAAAATCCTTTTTTAAAAAATGATGAAGTGTCAATAAGAATTAGCAACAAACTAAGCCGAAAACGGATGAATTAAACTATTACTTGACTTAGAATAAAATGCTTTAGTCGTCAAGGCGTATCGAACTAAATTTAGTGTTGTTATGGATATAGCAGATATTTTGCTTATCGTGTTTTCTTTGATTGCAATACTAAAATTAATAATTTTATTTTTGCAATAGCATGAGGTTGTAACATTAATAAGTATCCCAGTAAATGTACAACTAAAACAATTTTTGAAATTAATCCGAGAGGTATGATTGAGTTTGTTTTAGTGGACGGCTTAACTGTAGGGTAATAGGTTGATAGAAATGTCGATTGATATCACATATAACTAAGCAAGAATGCATAGAACCTCCTTTATGCAGTGATGCTGTCGTCTTCTAAAGAGCTTGAGCTAGTATTTACGAATACTGGTCTGGTTGTTGACCATTGGTGTGATTCAAATTTTGATAAAAGATAAATATTTTTATTAAAATTCGAGTTTATACAGATAGTTTTAATTAATTATACCAGTATTATAAGTACCAACTTAGATTGTTCAAAAATTAGACAGGACACCGACATTTACTAAGACACAATACATAGTCGTAAATCCATTGATTGATAATGAAACAAATTAAAACACTTTGTGATGCGCTAACAATAAACCGAGTCGATATAAAGAAACACCGGAGAACCATAATCATGAAACCGGTAAATATTACCAACAGCATGCCTATCATTCTCCGATATTCTGTTGACGCAATCTAAATATGAAAACATTAAAGTTTAATTGCAATAGGAAAAGTGAAAAAAATAATTATTTAATTTTTTTATTAACTTATAATTTTATAATATTCCATGTTTCCTTTTTGTACAATAATCATACACTAATGATAGTGTTTTTTGATGTAACAGACAAGCATATCAATACCGGTAACTAAAAGGTTTGATTTATGGGCGTCAATCGACCTGTTGCTTCTTATTACAAAAGTTGGCAAATTAAGAACTCAACCTTTGATGATATTTCACTTTAGCTGTAACCTCATGGTATTGTTGAAGTGTTATTTCAAGTACGTGTTTAATGCAACGCATACCATTAATGCCTCTACGATAAATCCATCGGACCTATCCTTGGATCAATCAATAAGCGACCATCACAGAATAGGCCCAGCCAGAAAATCAATCATTATTTAACAACACTTCGATCTTGACGTAAGGAGACAGACCTATGTCGTAAAATACCAGAAACGGTGATTGCAAGAAAACTTAATGCAACCACCAGCAGATTATACTTCGTTGACGGTCTGCATTTTAAATGCATTAAATTTTAACTACAATAGAAAAATTAAAAATATTAAGATTTTTTTGATGTTCTTATAATAGTGTGATACTTTACTTTTTCGAAAGAATTTAAAAAGCCGTTCTCTTCCCTGAAGAGAAAGGCCCAATTGCATGTTTCTAAATTGTTTATTATAAAAAGATAAAAGGCATCATAAACTAACAATTTCAACAACAATGATGAGGATTTTTCAGCGACAAATGTTATTGAAATCTTAAGATAAGGACACCAATTTCGTGAGACAAATGCCTCAAGCTTATCTGATTAAAGTACTACTCAATAGACATCTGATACTGATTAATATTTAAGATTATAAACATCAATACTAAAAATAAAAAATTTTAAATTTTTTATTAGTTCGAATAAGAATTATATAATTTTTGTAAATTTAATTTGTTATTAATGTAAACAATTTTTATAAATTTTAAAATATTAACATAAGTTTATCGTCTTACATACAATTAAAAAGATAGTATCAACTTGCTGTCAATTATATCATAGTTTTGCTATAATGTAACAACTCATTTTAATTATTAATCAATATTTGTGGTTATTTATGGCAAAACTATAAAAATAGCGACTTCCAACAAAACACGAATTATATATTGTAATGATTTTATTCAGTTTTACTGAACACTTTGCTTTTACTTTTTTCTTAATTTCCATTGTTACTCTGTTAAGAATCACAGTAAAGAATGCAAAAATCTCTTACAGCGTTTGGTATTAAAAAATCAATTAATCTTTCCACTTAATTTTGCTAAGATCAACGTTATTTTCCATCATTTCCCATAATGGACTCATATTTCTTAATCTGGGAACTTCTTCGTTATATCTTTTAATTAAGTAATCAACTTCTTCTTCTGTTGTAAATCTTCCTAATCCGATTCTTATTGAAGAATGTGAAAATTCATCTCTGGTTCCTATGGCTTTTATGACATAAGATGGTTCTAAGTCTGATGATGTACATGCTGAGCCAGATGAAACAGCTATGTCTTTCGTTGCCATCATTAGCGATTCACCTTCAATACCAGTAAAACTAAAATTTAAACATCCATACCATCTATGATCTAAGCTTCCATTTAGATAAACTTTTTTCATTTTTGTAAACGAGTCTATAATTTTTTTGGCAAGTTTCTTAATCCTTTCGGCATCAGACTCCATTTCAATTTTAGCAATCCTAGCTGCCTCGCCGAAACCAACAATTAAAGGTACAGCTAATGTGCCAGATCTTAGTCCTCTTTCTTGGCCGCCACCGTGTATTATAGCTTCAATTTTTACTCTTGGTTTTCTTCTTATATATAAGGCAGGTGTCATGTAAGGACACTTACCCACGAGTAATACTAACATAATAATAGATGGGTTTCAAGAATTTATATTTTTTTGCTTACCGGACATTGCGGGCTGAAGGATATGTGTTTTTTCGGGCATTATACTTACCTGACATTGCGGGCTGATAAATATATGGTTCTACTGACACGTTCGT
>CAKVBE010000142.1 GCA_934725005.1 uncultured Rickettsiales bacterium
ACAAGCTTTAGACCATGTAAGTAAAAATTTAGGACATAATGAAAATCGTAACAAGCTAATGCAAGCGTATATATGTTGTGATATTAAATAAATCTCTAGTAAAAAAAACTAGAGATTTTTTTTATTAATTCGCAAAAATTGTTATAAATTATATTGCAAAAATCTAGAATATAACATCTTTAGACAAAAAAAATACTTGTGCTTAAGAGCTACCAACTCACACAAGTATGAAACGATTAATTCAAAAGATGTTATATTATATACACTTATCTCTTTTTATATAACTAGATTTTTGAATTAATCATATAAATTCAAAAATTTTTTTTATTATGAAAGGAGAAAATAAGATATGGAATATAATTTAAAAATAAAAGAATACAAAGAGCAATATGTAATTAGTACATATACAAACACTATAAAAGATAGAGAGGAAATGGAAAACTTAATAATACAACTAAAGAGAATAAGAAGTAAGTATGCAACATTCTTGCGTGAATGTGATGATATGCAAGGCAAAGGAATTTATTATATAGATGATTTAAATAATTGGTATGATGAAAAAAACGAGTTTTATTTTGACAATGACATTGATATAAAAGAAAATGTAAAAAATGTATTAGAATTTTTTGTTAAACCTTGTTGGGTTGCAACAATAAAAAGTGACTTTGAAAAAGAAGAAAGAAGTTTAAGCACATCAATAGCACGTACAAAAAATAAAATTTACGATATTGCATATAGTAACGATTGGGATATGTTTATAACTCTTACTTTCGATGATGATAAACTAAAACAACAATATGGCGATGGTGCTTGGAATTATGATGTATGCACAAAGGCTTTACACTCTTTCTTTACAATTTTAAGAAGAAAATATAAAAATGTGCAATACTTAGGAGTTATGGAATTACATCATAATTTTTATAATGTTACAAATGGAAGTGAGGTTATTTATAATAATCAAATTCTTAATGATAAGACATATAATATAATTTTAGATAAACAAAATAGAACAAGTTTAGAAAATGATATTATAAAAAACGTTAATGATGGAATATATAAAAGACGTTATCATTTTCATTTTTTATTTAATAATTATCCAAAATCTCAATTGGTTGATAGTGGAAAAAGAGATGCTAAAGGTAGAATAATATATAATTTATTAAACTATGTACTTGGATTTACTACTTGCACTTTATTAGATGATGTGAAAGCAAGCCAATTCTATATTACTAAATATGTTACAAAGGATTTAATTAGCACAACAAAAGGGAAAAAACGTTATTGGTCAAGTAGAAATTTAAATAAAGTTGTAGAGAATAATTATTTTTTAGAAGATGTAGATTTAAAAAATATTCAAGATGAACTTGGAGAAAATAGCGATTATACAAAATCTATAAAAGTAGAAAATGATAATTTTGCAAACATTATTTATAAATATATTCTTCACGATTTTAAAATAAAAGACAACTCTATGATTTTAGATTATGTAGATAAAAAGACAAATGTTATAACATTAGATAATAGTATTATTACATTTAGAAAAATACAAAAATATACAAAAAATAAAACATTTGATTATTGTAAATTCTTAGAGGATTATTTTAGTGTAAATTCTATTTTTAACTCTTTTAATAATAAAGACTATCAAATATATTTATTAGATAACAAATATTTTGAATTAAGAAGAATAAATAATAAAATAGTATGTAAAGAGATTTAATCTCTTTGCGTACTACTTGACTTTAACAACACTTAAGCAACTCTCGAAGTTACGAAGAAAAAATTATAATTATAAATAAAATCTCATGTATAGCCTTGTGTTCTAAAAGTGTGTGCGTTAAACTAATAAAAAGTTATTTATTAGAAAGGAGAACACAATGGCAAAAAATAGTGATGTTGGTTTATTCCAATGGGGAGATAAAAAACAATATTGGGGATATAGAATAACAATTACAAAAGATGGTAAGAAGAAAGATACAACAAGTAAAAAAAATGCTCAAGGTTTGCCATACAAAACAAAACTTGAAGCAAAAAAAGCAAGGGAAGAACGTATAGTAGAAATGCGTTCACCTATTAGTAATGTAAATGAAATAAAAGATATAAAACTACAAGAGATATGGGAATATTATGAAAATGAGTATTCTAAAAGAAAAGCATATGCAACATTGAAAAAGTATAAATCATTATGGGAAAATCATATTAAAGACAAATTTGCAAATATGCTAATAAGTGAAATAACCACAAGTGATATAGAAGTATTTTTACAAGAACTTTATAATAATGGGTATGCGTTTGGATATGTAGAATCTTTCTACAAGTGTTTTTATCAATTGTATGGATTATTATATGCAAGAAATAATATAAGCCTACAACAATATAATAAGATGTGGCTTGATAAAGGCTCAAAAGTAGAAATGCCACGCATATCGCAAGAAGATAAGGAACATTTAGAAGAAATAGAAACTTATAATTCTTGGGAGATAGAACAATTAGATAATATGTTTAAAGAAACAAATTTATATACAAGTTTTTTGTTGATGTATTATCTAGGACTTCGTGTAAGTGAAGCATTCGCTTTGATGTGGAGTGATTACAATTGGGATGAACATACTATCACTATAAATAAACAACTTGTAAGTGAAGATGGTGTCTTTTGTTTAAGACGTGTTAAAACATTAAAAAGTGTAAGAGTTATTGATGTCCCAAATGTTTTACATAATCATTTGAAAGAATTAATAAGAAAACAAAAAAAACATCCAACACAAAAGTATTTAAATAATATGAGTGAAATTGTTATTAATAAATTAAATCCTAATAATCCTATTAAAATAGTAGGTGGTGATTTTATTAATCGTAGTGAAGATGGTAAACTTTTAACTATTAACTCTTTAAAATATTATTCTAAAAAATCTAAAAATGAACTTGGTATAGAATTTAAATGCCATTCCTTGCGTAGAACACATTTAACTATTTTAGCAAGTATGGGATGTCCTTTACAAGAACTTATGAATAGAGCGGGTCATAAAAAAATAGATACTACTATGAAGTATTATATAAATACAACAAGTACAACACACCAAGCATTATTAACCTATATAAATAATATAGATACTAAAGAAAAAGAATTTGAAATTGTCGAAAATGGGGAAAAGAAACTAATCAAAGAGTCTATTTTATTAAAAAGGAAACAAATAAGTTCTATAATTCCTCATTGATGATTGTGTTAAAAAGTGTGTTTTATCTATTGTGAAATTCATAAAAGCATTGTAAAATCAATGTATTTATTAGGTTGTTCTATGACGAGGCCCGCCATGGCAAAGCCCTTAAGGGATTACTTGAGAGATACTTTGGATAATCAATGATACGAAAAGCATTCAAATTCACAGGCTCAGTTC
>CAKVBE010000143.1 GCA_934725005.1 uncultured Rickettsiales bacterium
ACTTAAAATAATGCTCTGGCGTTAATTTTCTTCTGTCTTCCTGACTAACATACTTCACAGCTGCTATACATGACAATGCATCTTGTGCCTCAAACATGTCTTTTGTCAAAAAGTAACAGTCATTTGTAGCAACTAATGGAATATTGTACTTATAAGCCAAATTTATAAATTCTGGCTCAGTCTCAATTTCATTCAATTGACCATGTCTTTGTAATTCTATATAAAAATCATCTTTAAATAAATCTTTAAAGTATTTAACAATTTCCTCTATATTTTTACTTTTTTCAAGAATAGCCTTACCTATCGGGCCATCAACACCTCCCGATAAAACAATAAGACCTTCATTATGTTTTTCTAATTCTTCAATTGGAACATTTGGTGTAATTCCATCCTTTCTATTAAGATAACTATCACTTATTAGCGCAATTAAATTTAAAAATCCATCATCTGTTTTTGCCAATAATATCATCTTACAAAAACAACTTTCTTTTTGTGCATTTGTCTGTACTAATTTTGAACCACTAAAAAGAAAATTTGAACAATCTACGACAACTTCGCAACCAACTATTGGTTGTAACCCATTTTTACAACATGCAACAGAAAATTCTAGTGCACCAAACATATTATGACTATCCGTTATACACACAGCCGGAATATTTTTATCTTTCGACAAAGCTATAGCTTTTTTTAACTTTATTGCACCATCACACAATGAATATTCAGTATGATTTCTTAAATGTATAAATTTAGTCATCGTATAGAGTTTATTTAAAAAAATAGGTTTTTTTGCTAAAGTTTAATTTTTAACTGAATAATTTACAATACATTAGAAAGATTATTAAAGTAAATTAGATTCAGAATAACACGATTATCTTTATTTTCATAATTAAATTAATATAAAAATTCTATTGTTTAGTATTAAAGCTGTTCTATATTTTAAAAAAAATTCATAGAAGTATTAAAATGAAGCTAGAACTAAATAGGTTTATTTGGAATTTTATCAGTAGAAGAAAGTTTATTTTTATTGCGCTTGTTATCTTAGCTTTTTCAAACGAAATAGTTGTAACATTTATGGCACAACATTATAATAAACAAATATATAATAGTATTGGTGTTGAAAATATTAATATTTATTCATCAATGATTTTTGTTTTTTTGTATGTAATTTGCCAATGTACAAATTATATAAGCTCACCATTGAAAATTAAATTATATTTCGAATCAGTGGAAAAAACCAAAAATGATATTAGAAATTATTTATTTAATTATGTTGTCAAGCATTCAATGAATTATTTTAGTAACAATTTGTCTGGTGATTTAAGTAATAAGATCAATTCGATAACTGATGATTGTGGACGTTTGATGGATGTTATAAATTATATAGCACTAACACTTATAATGCTATTATTGACACCAATTTTATATGCTAATATAAATATTTACTTATCATTGTCATTTTTAACAATATCAATAATATATATCTTAGCATTAGCCGGAATTAGAAAAGAATTAAGAGCGAAGACTAAAATACTAGCCGAAACAGAAAGCAAATATATTGGTTTTATAAATGACGATTTTGTGAATATTCAAAATGTTAAACTATTTGCACAAGAAAAATTCGAAGAAAATAAATCAGATGATTTGCTAAATGTATGTTGTGATGCTAGTTTAAATGTTCTAAAAAAATATAAAAAATTCAGATTAATTCATTCTTCTGTGGTATTTCTTTTATTATTCACAATGTTGGGTATAGCTGGAACTTTACTAGCAAATAATAAAATAACATTAGGAACTTTTATGTTCTGTACAATTGTGACAGCCTTGATGAGAAATTTTCTTGATAATATGAGTCTCAGTATTATGAAATATACGCAACTTATGGGAACACTGGAAAATAATTTGAACAAATTATTGCAACCAATAGAAATAACAAATAATAGTTCAAAAAAACTAGAAGTTCAAAATGGAAAAATAGAATTTAAAAATATTAATTTTAGGTACTAAATATGAATACAAATAAATTAGCAAATAATTTTATTACTGAAGCTATTAAAGGTTTTAAATTTAGATTTTTTCTTATCTTTTTAATTACGTTGATTTTTGAAAAAAGTACAGAACTAATCATCATGCCGTATATACTAAAAATCGTTGGTGATAGTTATGCAGATAAAATTTTAACTACAACAAAAGTTTTAATTTTAGCTTTTAGTTATGTTTTATGTTTTTGCTTAAAAGATTTATTAAAAGCAATTTTTGTCAAACAAATTTTTCACAATAGTTTTTATAAATTCCGCATTTCTACAAGTAAAAAATTATTTCACTATTTGTTAAAACATTCGATAAATTATTTTGAAAATATTCAATCTGGTGTTGTTACAAACAAATTTAAAAATATAGTTAATTCATTAGGTGAAATATTTGAAAATTTTTTTACAATACTGACTAGCATAGTTCTTTTCATATTTTTGCTGTTTTTTTATGGTCAAATTAGTTCAGTACTAACAATTTTTTTATTTATTTGGTCTATTGTTTTTTTATTGTATTGTTATTTCAACTCAAAAATGATCTTTAAGGCGGAAAGTAACGTATACTCAAAAAATGGTTTGATTTATGGAACTATTACAGATGATTTTTTAAATATATCAAATATAAAATCCAATTCTACACAAAATATTGAAAAGTGTAACGTCAAAAAATATGGTATCGACAGCCTAAAAGCAATAACGAGTAGTATGAAAATAAAGACTATTTCGAATATAATATATTTCTTTCTAATTGCGATATTAATGTGCTTTATGCTTGGTTATTCATTAAAATTATTAGTTATTAAAAAAATAACTGTTGGAACATTTATTTTTGTTGGACAAAACATCGTTTTATTATCGTTCTTATTAAGAGGCTTTTTTAAATCTATAAATCGATTTATAGAATTATGTTCAAGTTTAATTGATGGAATTAACACATTAATTCAACCATATGACATTGTTGATAAAATTGATGCAAAAAATATAAACATATTTGATGGAAAAATTGAATTTAAAAATGTTGATTTTAGGTATCGATAAAATTTAATAATTTTCCACGAGATACAGGATCTCCGAATCCCGTACCAACTGTTTGCAGAACTTAATTTCTATTATTTATTATGTTATATAATTGATTGATGTTTGTAAATACCAGATGTTGAGTTTGGAAACTTAACACTTTACAAAGGATTAAATTAAAAATAATAGTTTCTACAATTAATAAGCACCCTATCGCCCTTTCAGGGCACTTTCCCTCAAGGAGGGAAAGGATTTGGAGAATAATGACCATAAAAAATC
>CAKVBE010000144.1 GCA_934725005.1 uncultured Rickettsiales bacterium
ATCTTCCCCCCCTCATTATAATCAATGAAAGAAGAATGTCTTGCTGCAACAAAAATCAATCCTATAGATATCATTCTTATAAAGACAATATTTGCCTTAACATTTTTGGGTATATCATAGTTTTTTATGTTCTCTCCAAACACCAACCCCGACGATAAAAAAACATATGCCAAATAACAAATAATCCACTTAATTTCTGGAACCATTTTGTAATGCGTATTTTCCGGTCCAGAACCGCTCTTAAATCCTAATGATGATTTTATAATATCCACATTTATAATCTGCCCTGATTTTATGCAATATATTAATACAACCGCGCCAAGCACTATAAGTATAGTTAAACCATATCCTACAATGCAAACCATTCCCTGACGCAACAACTTTTTATTCTTGTTGAGAACATACGGACTAAACCAAAAGACAAACCATATCGGAATCAATATTATAGATAAATACTTTGTTTCATACAAAATTACAGCTAAAAACCCCGCAATAGCACTATATAACAATTTTGTTCTTAACATAATCTGGCTATCAACTAATGTCTTTTGATTTTTTGCATACCATAAAATTGTAATGACTAATAATGGTGCAAACAAATTTTCTGCCATTAACCAATCCGAATACAAAAAATAACTCGGAGAAAACGCAATTAATGTCAATATTAATTTTCTATTTTGTATATTTTCAATAAAATCTGATAATAATTTTAATATAATTCCAAGAAATATTGCTTTTAACAAAATATTTATAAGTAACATTGCATAATAAAATTTTTTCCCGAAAATAAAGGATACCGATAATACTAATGGGTAAACAAATGGGTAGTGAAACGAACTAACCGCATTTCCATTAAAGATATCTAAAGCTATTTGTTTATATGTATACTCATCACTTACGCTTACACATGGTTCTTTTGCAAACACATAAATCAATTGCAATATAAACCATATAAATATAATATATTTTTCTCTAGATAATATCTTCTTCATCAAATTTCCTCATTTTCATTTGTTCTTTTTTAATAAAGCTATCTCTGTAAAGCTATATGTTAACGCAAAAAAGACAATTGGAACGGCAGACATCAAAACTCGATTGCATGAATCACCATATCCATTTCTCAATGGTTGCTTTCTTCCTAAACACAATGCCAAATTAACTAAAACATATCCTGCCGAAAACACTAACCAATAATTGTTTTCCTTTTTCGATATAATAAATAGTATTAGCACCAGAAACATAATCGGTATAATTCCCCAATATTGAGTTGTCAAATTAAACCACATACTTTTTATACTTGTAATAAATTTTTGCCTATCTATAAAATAGATGATTGCATATAAAATAGGTGATCCTATAAATAACAATATAACTATTCTATCTCTTATATAGGAAAAAAACTTCTTATTTATAAAAAAAGAATAAACCACACAGCCAATAAGTGCAACAATCATAATCCCTTGTATTTGAAGGGTAAACATTGAATCATACACTTCTTTGTCACTAATAAATTGCTGATAATCTAATTCTAGCAAATAAACAATCTGCAACACTGCCATAGGTATGGACAATATCAACATTTCCTTCTTATTCACCGGCAGAATACTTATTATACAAACAATACAAGCCATACAAACGCACATTTCTGCCCTGCTTAGTGTCAGCCATACAACAATCATTGATAAGAATATCAGCAAAATTATATTTTGCCTCTCCTGCTTTATATATAATTCTAAACCTATCATCAGGAAAAAAATGTATACCATACAATATGTATTTGAAATCACCCAAAAAGCCAATAGTTCAAACGCTGGCATAACTATTAGCATGATTGTAATTAATATTGCAAACATTGTTGCCTTTTTATTCTTCAACCCAAGTTTCATAATCTGTCTTCTTATGCTAACCAGGAAACAAGCAATAAAACTTACTATAAGAAGATTATGAATAACTATTATAGTTTCAAAGCCACAAAAACATGCCAATGAACTTAATAGTGCAGCTGAAATTCCTGTCCATGTCATAGTTGCACCTGCTGTATCAAAACTCAAATTACCTGTTTTAGCAATAATTTCACCATATTGCATAACATAATAGTACGAATCTGAAGACATAACAGTCGGAACAATTCCAGTCGAAAAAATTATGGATAATCCCAAACTCCAAATAGAAAATCTACATAATAATCTAAAATTAATTTTTTTCACTGATTTTCTTTTAAAATAAACTATAAGTGTAAACAATATCAAGATAATGCCACTCATAATACATTTCGTATATGGAATCCTAATAAAAAGTACTAACACACTACATGTACACCATACAACGATAGAAATTGGGATTGCCCAAATAGCTTTTATTATATCATTTTGCTTTTCAAATATACACTGTGCTAATATATATCCCGCAACAAACATTAATACCGCTGCCACAATTTCTTTTACTTTATACCCATCTGTAAGATTATTAACAAGTATAAATAGTTCATTTCCCTCTATATTTTTTTTAGTCAATGAATCAGTATAAATATAAATTCCAATTGCTAGCACACAAAAAAATATAGGCATAATCCATTTTACAATTCTATTTAGATGTCTCATTCCAATAATCCTCTGTCATTAAATATATATTTCCTTTATCGTCATTCACTGCAACTACCTTATCCGCATCATTTATGCCATCTGTGTGAACGTATAATATTGGAATGTCATTTTCTGTGCTGCTAGCAATCACTTTATGATCTACTAATGTTGAATGTATATATGCCAAAGAATATCCTACCTCAACAAAATTCCGCATATTAATGCTATTTTTATCAATAAGAGCTGGTATATTATTAGTACAATCTATTCTTTTTGAAAAAACACTATAATAATCAACGTACCAACTATCGTTACTACACACACATGTCTTACTGTTTAATAAGGTATTTAGCAATATATCATTATGATAAACATTTTCACTATTATACCAAACAGAATCTGTAGCTAGGTAACCTTTATTTACATTCGCCACACTAAACACATATTTCCATAATACTTTCGCATCATAAAATATACTTAAAGAAATTGCAGTTATAATTATAATAATACACACTACAAACCTATTTTTTATTTTATGCATAAATCTACTTCACCTGTTTTCTTCGATTATTGACTAATTTAGCAGGAATACCTACATATACACCATTCTCTTGAGTTTCACCCTTTATTAATGCTTTAGAGCCTATCACGCATCCTTTTCTTATATACGAGCCCTTTAAAACTGTTACATTTTGAGCCAACCATACGTCATCTTCTATATATGTATTCTGGCAC
>CAKVBE010000145.1 GCA_934725005.1 uncultured Rickettsiales bacterium
GCATCATTTACATATATTTCAGCACCACTTGTTTCAACCAATTGTTTTGCAAATTCTTCTTCGTTACCCTCTTCTCCTGCATGAAATCTCAAATTTTCAAGAAGTATAACATCACCAAATTTTGTACTTGCAATGTCGTTCTTTGTTTCCTCACCAATACAATCTTTTGAATAATTGAATTTAACTTCAGGCATCAGCTCTTTTAATCTATCTAGAACTATTTTAAGTGAAAACTCTTCTTGAAAACCTTGGCCTGCTGCTTTACCGAGATGACTAACTAATACAACTTTTGCTTTGTTTTTTACCAAATATTCTATAGTAGGAATAGTAGCTCTAATTCTCGTATCATCGATAATTTTTCCGTTTTTTATGGAAACATTCATATCGGCTCTTAAAAAAACAATCTTATTTGATACATCACAATCTTTTATCTTTTTAAATGTAGACATAATATTCACACATTGTTAATAATAAGAACAATATAATATTGTTCAGCAAATATTTACAATTTTAAATATTATTTTCAAGAACAATGTAAGAACAACATGCATTTAATTTTTTAATACAATTAGGTAATTTTAAACCAAAAACTATTAAAAAAAAATAAAATGATATTTTCATCATTTATGCAATGGAAATTGATTAAAATATATCATATAAAACTAACATTAATAATAAAATTATGATAAAAATATCGGATATATTAAAGATTCAATAAAAAACATTATCAAAAATTAATTGATTTTTAATATATTATTTTGTATAATTGATGTGTTATTAATTAATTATCTTAGTACATGCCAAGAGTTATAGTTAACAGAAAAGATTCCAATCTAGAAGAAGCTGGTTTAAGTTGTCCATGCAATTGTTTCAGAAAAAACAATGGCGAATATGTTATAGATCCAAATTCTTGTATAGATTGTGGCGTTTGTCAAACAGTAGCTGCAGATGCTATAGTTGAAGACTCGGAAGCTTCAGACGATGACAAGAATTTCAATGCTGAAAATGCAGAAAAATGGGAACAAGTTCAATAATTCTGGAAGCAAAAAATATTGAAAAAACATACACAGAAGGAAACAGCAAACTCACAATAATAAAAGATTCATCATTTTTTATAAAAAAATGTGAGTTGATTTCCTTCGTTGGCGCGTCTGGAAGTGGCAAAAGTACTCTACTACAAATTTGTGGATTGCTGGATAAAGCAACTAGTGGAGATATAATTATTAATGGAATCTCAACGAAAGATCTTTCTAGTAAAAAATTAGCTGAACTAAGAAAATACAATATAGGTTTCGTTTACCAATCACATAATCTCTTCCCAGAATTTACAGCACTTGAAAATGTGATGATACCGTTAATGATAAGAAAAAATGCAGAAAGTATAGAAGATAAAGCAAAAGAATTACTGGTAAAATTGGGATTAGAAGACAGAATATACCATAAGCCATCAGCACTATCAGGTGGAGAAAAACAGAGAGTAGCAATCGCAAGAGCACTGGTAACTGATCCTGGTTTAATTTTGGCAGACGAGCCAACAGGTAATCTTGACAAATACAATAGTTTAAAAACTTTGGAAATCCTAACAAAAGCTGTTAGTGATAATGGATCTAGTTTATTTATGGTGACACACGATTGGAATATGACAAAGTTTTCAAATAAAATAATGACAATAGAAGATAAAGTTATAAAATATTATTAGAAATACCAACAGCGTAAAATTCAGTAATAAAACAAACAAGATTATCAAAAGGCACATAATTCATTAAAATTAAAAAGCAACATTTAATCGTTGTTGCTTTCGCTTAATTTTTTTGCTTGATCGTCAGCTATTAAGGCATCTATTATTTCGTCAAGATCACCTTCGTTTGTAATTTGATCTATTTTATATAAAGTCAAGTTTATCCTATGGTCTGTAACTCTATTTTGTGGATAATTATATGTTCTTATTTTATCAGATCTATCACCACTACCAACCTGTTCTTTTCTATCTGCCGCTCTGGCTGAATCTCTTTTTTGTCTTTCCATTTCATAAAGTTTGGCTCTTAATATTTTCATAGCCTTTTCTTTATTTCTAATTTGTGATTTCTCATCTTGCTGTCTAACAGTGATTCCAGTTGGCAAATGCACTATTCTTACAGCACTATCAGTTGTATTAACACACTGACCACCAGGACCACTTGCTCTACATACAGTTATTTCTAAATCTTTATCGTCAATATTTATATCTATATCTTCAACCTCTGGTAAAACAGCAACAGTCGCAGCAGAAGTATGCACTCTTCCTTTGGATTCTGTTTCAGGAACACGCTGAACTCTGTGTCCACCAGATTCAAATTTTAAACGGCCAAAAGTACCTCTTCCAGAAACATTTATTGTTGCTTCTTTCACACCACCAAGACCACTTTCAGATACTTCCATTACTTCAAACTTCCAGCCTTTTCTTTCAGAATATCTTTGATACATTCTAAAGAGTACACCAGCAAACAATGCCGCTTCATCACCGCCAGTACCAGCTCTAATTTCAAGAATTGCATTTTTTTCATCAGCTTCGTCTTTTGGCAACAAAAGAACTTCAAGCTGTTTTTTTATTTCAGGTATAGACTTCTTAAGCTCAACCATTTCCTCTTCAGCAATTGATTTCATTTCTGGATCCGTTTCTTTATCAGAAATTATCTCTTCAATCTCAACTAAATTTTTTCCTGATTTAATATATTCCATTGCTTTTTTTGCTATGGGCTCAAGATCGTATATCTCTTTTGATACTTTACCAAAATCCGCACCAGCTAAAGATGGATCCAACAATTTTTCTTGTAGGTTATTATACTTGTCTATTATATTTACTAATTTATCTTCAAAGCTCATAAATTGCAGATATTAATTCAACCTTTAATCTAATTCATTTTATTTTAAAATATTTTTTTATTAAAAACAATGTGAAAATATACAAAATTGTAGTACAATACTAACCTTACACAAACAATTTAATATTTAGCTCATGTAAACATGTTTAACAATAAAACTGTAATAATCATATATAGAACTTATATCCTCTATTTGTTTACGTAAAAAGTAATTCACAAAATAGTATAAATATATAAATAAAATAAATTGAAATTATTGAAATTATTTTTAATTCTTTTTATAATTATCAGCGTACTGCTTTTAGGGATAGAGTTTGTATAATCCCAGAGACTCAAATTTTTAATTTAAGGGAGCTACCTCTGGCATGATCGTGGTCTTGTTATTGCGGCTCCCACCTTTACAAACATGGTCTTAGTGAACCTTATTCA
>CAKVBE010000146.1 GCA_934725005.1 uncultured Rickettsiales bacterium
GCTTTGAAGCACTGAAAGAGGGTGGACGAATGGCTCTCATTGTTCCAGAAGGTGTGTTATTTAAACAAGAATTAAAAAACGTTAGAAAATTTTTAATGGACAATTGCAGATTACAATCCGTTATATCTTTACCACAAGGAATATTTTTACCATATACAGGAGTAAAAACTGACATACTTTATTTTACAGATTGCAAAAAGTGCTCCACGAACAAAGTATGGTTTTTTAATGTTAAAAATGATGGTTTTACTCTAGATAATCATAGAAAAAAGATAAAAGAAAATGATCTAAAAAAAATTGATTATATAAACCTTAATAAACAAGACGTTGAAGATTTAGAAGATTTAGGTTTTATCCAAGTCGATTATGAAGATATAAAAAAGAATGATTATAATTTAAGTGTAAACAGATATAAGAGTGAAGAAAAGATTAATAGCAAGTGGGAGATGGTAAGAATTGGTGATATATTCAAAACCGGAAGAGGTAGAGTAATAAGTAAAGATTATATAAGTAATAATTTAGGAAATTACCCTGTTTATTCTTCACAAACAACAAACAATGGTATATTGGGTTTTATAAATACTTATGACTTCGATGGTGAATATATTACTTGGACAACAGATGGTGCTAATGCCGGTACAGTTTTTTATAGAAATGGAAAATTTAACTGCACCAATGTTTGCGGTACACTAAAAATAAAAGACAATATTAATAACATTAATTTAAAATTTGTGGCATACATTTTAAATAACGTTGCAAAATCATTTGTTTCCATAGCCTCTGGAAATCCAAAATTAATGAACAATGTACTTGAAGAAATTCGGATTCCACTTCCGCCCCTAGAAATTCAAGAAAAAATTGTGAAAGAAATCGAAGGATATGAAAAAATTATAAATGGATGTAAGGAAGTTGTTGATAACTGGAAACCAAGGTTTGAAATTGATGAAGAGTGGGAAAAAGTAGAGTTGAGAGAGGTGTGTAAAAAAATTACATCAAGCAATAGAATATTTGAGAGAGAATATACACATTCTGGTATCCCGTTTTTTAGAACAAAAGAAATAGTTGAATTAGTTTGTGGTAAGGAAATAACAACCGAATTGTATATTTCTGAAGATAGATATAAACAAATAAAAGAATTACCAATGGAAAACGATATTTTAATATCAGCGGTTGGAACTATTGGTAAAGTATGGGTTATTGATAAAAGAAAATTTTATTTTAAAGATGGTAATTTGTTATGGCTACAACAACCCAATAATAGTGTTATTCAAGTTGAATTTTTAAAATATATTTTAGATTATTATTTTGAAAATAATATTTTAGGTATTGGTGGTGCCTATAATGCAATAACAATTGATAAATTAAAGAAAATTCAAATCCCACTTCCACCTCTAGAAATCCAACAAGAAATTATCGCAAAAATTGAAGAGGAAAAAACTTATGTTGATGGTTGTAAAAAGTTGATTGGAATGTACCAGGAAAAAATTAAGAAGGTTATTAATGGAGTTATTGGAGGTAAAGATGGAAGATAAAAATGTTTGTTTTTATTGTGGTAAAGAAATCAATGAAAATAATAAAACAGAAGAACATATAATACCTAACTATATAGGTGGAAGATTAAAAAGCAAAGATATATTGTGTAGAGCTTGCAATTCTAGAATTGGTGAGAATGTAGATGTAGGTTTTAAAGATTTAGAGTTTTTTACAAATTTATTAAATCCTTGTAGAGATAGAAATAAAAACATTAATTCAAATAGTATTAAATGTAAAATTTTGTCTGATGGTAAAATCTATGAATGTTCTAAAAAGACAGATAAGAGCATTTTTTCAAAATCTTTTCACTTTAATCAAAAAACTGGTGAACTTAAAATAAATATTTTGTTTACAAAACAAGAAGATTTAGATACATTTTTCAATACAACAATAAAAACAGTAATTAGTGGCTATATGGAAAAACGTGGAGCTACAAAACAAAAAATTAATGCAAAATTAAAAGAAACATATCAAAAACTATTGGAGCAAAACGGTATAATATACAATAACATAATTTTTCCAAATTTTCAATTAAATAAATCTAAAAAAATATTTTTAAGTGCATTAAAAGTAGTTCTAGAATATTTCATATATGAAAAATTTGATAAAAATTTTATTCAATACAAAATTAATGATTTAAAAAATTTAGATGTAAACAATATTCATAAATATTCAAATTATTACTTTAACGTTGACTTTTTTGATAGTGAGTCAATAAACCATTTAGTTTACTTAAAAGGTGATAATATAAATAAATTGTTATATGGCGTACTATCGTTCTATGGAGTTTTTACTTGCATATTTTTATTGAATGATAACTATAGTGGTGAAAATTTTGAAAAATCGTATTATTATGATTTAATAGAGAATAAAGAACTAACTTTTGATAAATCGTTAAATTTAAACAATGATGATTTTACAAATATATTATCTTTTTATAAAGATTTTGATACAGAAAGTTTCGAATATAATGTTGATTTGTTTATGCAAAAAATTAAAAAATGGTCAGAGTTTTAACTTCTGTATTTTTTAAAAATAACTTTATCGTTCATGTTATCATATAATATAGTTTTTAATAAACTGGGTCAATTCAAATTTTGGTAAAAATGAATACACAATATACTTATAAATACAACATAAATTTCATTCTCATTTCAGTAAGTCTCTTTTAAATGTTGAGCGATTCATGCTGTATAATTTTAATTACTCTTTGTTTTTATAACAAAAAATAAAAAATTATACGAATACACGAGGTAGGGATCTCCGAATCCCGTACCAACTGTTTACAGAACCAGAGTTTTATCATTTGTTAAACTAGCTATTTAATCAATATTTGCAAACACTAAGTGTTGAGTTCGGAGACTCAACACCTCGCAAAAACTATCATTTTGAACTTAATCCATAATCCAGTTTATGCATATATTGGATTAAACTTAGTACAACATAATCTTTTTTGATCCAAAACAACTTTTAATAAAACCTCAAACACCCCTAAACTTTAAATAAACCCTTTTAAAAAAGTTTGTTTTATATACATCATTTTTTGATAATAAATCAAACTTTTTTGTTTTATCACCATTTCTAAATTCAATATATCCGACAACTTCATCCTTTTTTATTGGAGCTTTGAGATTCTTTTCATAAACTTTTTCAACGGAAATCTTGTCTTTATCTTCGGTTCTGAAGGAATAAACTATATCATCCTTTGTATATACATTTATAAAGTTCTTATCTCCACCTTTTACAC
>CAKVBE010000147.1 GCA_934725005.1 uncultured Rickettsiales bacterium
CCTTTATGGCAAGCGGTTGTCTGTGATGTAGTTGGTAGGCTTGTCGCCTCGGTTGAACCAGCTTTTCCCGACAGCATATTTTCCGTTGAGAAGTAGGATATGACGTTCAACTCAGAGACAGCTACTTTGTCTCTTGAATATGAGCAAATATCCGAGAGGACTCCCTGATTTACTGCCAAAATGTCATTGCCGAACCGCTCTTGATATATCGTTTGCAGGAGATCAGCTAAATTATCGTTTATAGCATTATTGCATTCAATCTTTATGTCATTACTTATTACTTCAACTTGCCCATTATCATTTATAGATAGTTTGAAGCTCCCATTTTTATTACCAATTTCAATGGTTTTGTCTGCTGGAAATACATAACTTTCGTTTTGTGGAATGAATCCAAGTTCAAAAATATTATCATTTAAACTATGTTGCCTGTCTAAAAAAGTATTTGTTCCATCTTCTTTATAGGTTTCTGTTGATTTGTCAAAAAATCTTATTATTCCTCTATCACCTGCTTTAATACCTAGAAATATATAAGATCTTGATGTTTCAAAGTGTTTAATTGGAACACAAGGAAAAACTAAATTATCTTTATCATCATTTCTATAAACTAGAACATCAACTGTATTATCCATATTTACTGTTTCAACTTTACATGGTAGCATAACATTTATTAAGTCTCTAATATTGTATCCATATTTTCGTAAAGTATCTTTCAAAACATCAATTGACATATATTTCAGTTTCTCCTTTTTGTCCGTAGTTGTTTCCAGTATGAATTAGTTTAACAATTCTAAAATTACCTTTTAGTTCTTCAAAATTACAAAATACATAGGTATTAATTTTTAGCCAAGGAATCAATGTAGTCTTTATTTTCCAACCATTTTGTATTTTCTCTGGGGCATCACAATTGCTGTCGTTTAAATTAAGTCCGTATTTTGGCGTTTCATTATTATTGTAGATGCTTGTTATATTGGCAAATCCGTTTTCTATATTAAACTGTAGATTGTATCTGTTGCATAAATCTTTTATAACATCTATGCAACGTCCTCTTGCAACGTAATTTTTAACGATCATCGGCATTTTAATAAACTCACCTACTGGAATATTCATTACCTTTAGGCATTCATTAATAATGTTTAAAACTTCATAATTCCCTTTATAAGACTTGTTTATATATGCGGAATTGTAAACATCGCCAGCATCGTAACAAACTATTTTTAGGCTTTTATCGAGTTCACCCTTACTGTATGTAATTTCATTATTATCCTTTATATTCCCTATAAAAATTAGAGAATAATCGTCGTTATCAAAAGCTGTATACAATTCGATCTGTTGATAGCTTTCAATGTATTGTTTTAATTCTTTTGGTAAATTAAAAATTGTAATTTCACTCGAATTAGGTTCAGTATCTATTGTTTTGGTAACTTTAAAATCAATATCGAGTCCTTTATTATTATCATAAAAGTTATCAAATATAGATAAACCAACCTGCGGTAAATTTAAACCAATCCTAAATGCTAAACTATTATTCCACATATATTAGTATATAATTTTTAAAAGTTTCTCGTATTGGTTGTATTGTTAAGTTATCTTCATGTTTAAAAATTAACTGTGGTAATATGGAATTGTTATAATTAATAGTTGCGCTGTTAACTAAAGCAAAATCTTCAATTATAATTTCGTCATTATATACGATATCTAAAAAACAACAATTGCACCATTCGCTCCATTGTAGAATAAATTTAAATTGTTTATTTTTAATTTTAACATCAAAACTTTTGAAAGAATTATCTGTTAAATCTGGCATTTGTATCCCTATCATACTAATCTCTTTTAATCAAAATTAACAACTTTTAGTTTATTCCATTTACCTATTGTCTGTTCTACTTGTAATTTTTCTTTCTTTGTTTGTTCAATAACATTGGAATTAATATACATTCCGTTGTTTTGTTTTTCAGTTTCAATCATAATCTTTTTTCTAGTAAAGGAACCCCTTTTGATTTGTTCTAAACCTAAACTGTAAGAAAAACCATTTTTATAAGTTGAATTTGTTGGATTATACGACGTTATAACAACATTTTTTATTTGTTCATCTCCGTTAACAAATTTTAAAACTTGTTTACTATCAATAATCCAATTAATCTTTTCTTCAAATTCTTTTTTGGTATAGTATGTACCTTCTACAAAGTAGCAATTTAATGACATTGTTTTATTTTCAAGACTCATAAAATCGTTTAAAACACTACCATTTGCAACTCTTCTTCTAGAGACACTCTGAGATCTTGAAAAATTCAATTGTTCTATCAGATCAATAAATAATACTTTATTTTTATCAATATTAGCTAACTCGTCATCTTTTTCACACAAAGAACAAGCGCTTGCTCAATTGCTTAAAAATAACAGTATGTTTATTGTACCATTGCTTAAAGCCATTTTCATTGCTTGTAGACTATTGTAGCCCATAGTAATTTTTACAAAACCCAATTGTCTTGCAAGACAATTGAATAAATAATCAAGAGCAAACTTATTTGTAATTTTTTTGTCCTTAATAGCTTCTGTTAATGCTTGCACACTAAATAAAGTATTAATTTTTTGTAAATTGGCAACAGTTTTTGTTATTTGGTTAAATACCCCATCTTTACCCCTCAAATTTCCTAACTTTAAAGCTGTTTTGAATTTACCAAAAATTGTTTGTTCTTGTTGTAAATTTCTATCCTTTTTTTTAGGCTTTGCATAAGGCATTATTATGTATGATATCATCAGGCACCTCCAAAATTAATTTCTGTAAACACATTATTTAAAGCGTACATCACTTGCGTCGTTATTTCTTCAGGATTACATGATGGATTATTAATTTCAATTTTAATATTAAATGTATTATTATTAGTTCTATCACTACAAACATTGTTATTTGTAGATGGTATTTGCGTCATTCCTGAATATTCATTATTAAAATTTTGAAATGCCTCTAATTCTTGCTGTTTTTGTTCTTTTGGTTCTTCAATTTTAGATTTATCATTTTTCTTGCCTCTATTTTTCCACCATTTCCAAATTTTAATAATTGCCCAAATAGCAGCAGCTACACCTATAATAGCAATTATAATCCATGATAAAGAAATATTAAGAGTTGCAGCTGCTGTAGCGATAACTTTTGTTAATTTAACGATTCCTTCAACAAACATTACTAATTTATAACCAGCAAATAAACTAAATAATAAATCAAAATTCTTGATACAAAAAGATAGCACCTCACCCAAGCAATTAATT
>CAKVBE010000148.1 GCA_934725005.1 uncultured Rickettsiales bacterium
GTCTGATATAAAGAGATTAAAACAACTTGGAGCTAAAAAAGAAGTTTTGGCAACAGTTTGTGATTCTACAAATATTTTTAATGATGGTGAGACTACATCGGAAAATGAATTATATAGTAGTTTTTATAATATTATAAAATCAAAGAAGGGTTTAGTTGTTTGCGCAATGTTTGCCTCAAATATATCGAGAGTAAAAACACTTGTTGATATTGCTAAAAAAACTAATAGGGAAGTTGTACTTTTGGGGTCGTCTTTATTTAGAATTACTAAGGTTGCTAGAGATGTTGGTTATTTGGATGAAAGTGTAAATTTTTTGAATGAATTTGATGTAAAAAGCAGAAAAAAAAAGAATCTCTTAGTTATAGCGACTGGATGTCAAGGCGAGACTGGTGCTGGTATTGATAAATTAGCAAATAATGGATCAAGATATATTAAACTTAATAAAGATGATACGGTTGTATTTGCCTCTAGAGTTATACCTGGAAATGAAAAAGAAGTTAATTCTATATATAATAAATTGGCAGAATTGGATGTTGAAGTTATAACTGACAAAACAGAACTTGTTCATGTTTCAGGTCATTATTGTAGAAATGATCTGATGAAGTTATATAGCTATGTTAAACCAAAAATAGCGATTGCTGTTCATGGCGAACAGATTCATTTAAAAGAACATGTTGAATTGGCTAAAAAGTGTGGTATTCAGGAAACTGTTAAGGGTAAAAATGGTGCTGTTTTTAGGTTTATGAATGGAAAAGCTGAAAAGATAGGACAGCTTGATTTGCAACTAATAGCGGTTGATGGAAAAAGATTAGTATCTTCTAAAGATGATATATTTAAGAATAGAAGAAAAATGGAAGAGTGTGGTGCAATTTTTGTGAGTTTTATTGTTAATGAAAAGTATGGTTTGATCTCAATGCCAATTGTAAATACGCCTGGTGTCTATGATTTAGAGAAAGATTTAACTATGAGGGATATTATAATTGAGGATATTATAAAGACTTATAAATCAGCTACTGGCAATATAAATAGAATTTTATCTGGTGATAAAGCAAAACAAAAAGCAAGGTTTCAGCTTGAAGAAAATAAAAGAAGTTACATAGATCAACAAGTAAAAACTGCGTTAAATAGGATATGTGAATACGATATTGGTAAAAGACCTCTTATTTGTATAAATTATACTAAATTAAAAACTGTACCTAATACAAAAAATGAGAAGAAAAATTAGTTCTTTTGTTTTAATTTTGTTCTTGATTTCTTGTTCTAGTGTGTACAAAAAACAGGACATATGTGGTTCTTTTAATATTGAAGCGAGCAAAGATATTAAATCTTCTGCCGTGGATTTTGTACAAATAAAAGAGGATTTATATAAAAAGTTGGAATTGATTAAATCAGAAAATTCCAAAAAAGTTTGTACTATAATTCTTGATACTACCACGACTACATATTCTGAGTTTTCTAATGAACATGGTATAACAACTGGTAACAACGTAAAAACAAAAATAAGTGTTGAAATGATGATGGATAACAAAAGAGTGTTTTCCGATATATCTAGTATTTTTTACTATAAAGATACTATCTCGCACAGATATTCAAACTATAATATTAGTCTAAAGCAAGACATAAACAGAAGCATAAGCGAAAACGTGTTCAGTATCATAAAAACAAATATAGACAAGATAGATATTAAGTGATTGGTGCGAGTTACGCGACTTGAACGCGCGACCCCAACCTTGGCAAGGTTGTGCTCTACCACTGAGCTAAACTCGCATATCCATCGAAAATTTTAATTTTTTTGTATATAATAGTCAATATTAAAAAGTAAAAAATTTTACTTTGAAAAAAATGTTTAATGTTTTATTATTAAATTATGAATTATTATGAATTTGAAATGGAATTTATTTTTGTCTCACCACATTTTGATGATATTTGTTTTTCCCTTGATGGTTTTGTTAACAAATTTAAAAATTTTGACAAGAAAATAATCAATGTTTTTACACGTAGTGATTATATCAGAAGAATGAAGTTGATATGTTCTGACCAAAATTTGAGAGGAGATATTGTTTCTAATATTAGAAAAATTGAAGATGATAACTATACAATTAGACATAGTTTTTCATATAAAGAAAATTTAAATTTAAAAGACTGCGGTAGTTTTGGTGATCATGAGAGGAAATTATTGAAGTCGACAATAATTGAATTAATAAAAAATGCAAAAAAACCTATTCTTGTTTTTCCAATTGGCGTCGGACTTCATCAGGATCATGTAAAAGTATTTGATACGTGTAAAAGTATTGTTGAAAATGAAGAATATAAATTTGATTACATAATTTATGAGGATCTACCTTATTCACATGTTAAAAAAGATAGATTTAGCAGGATTGAACAATTAAGTGATTTTTTAAAGAAAAACGATCTTTTTTATTACAAAAATTTACTAAGTACCGGTGATATAAAAAATAAGCGTGATTCAATAATGTTGTACGAGTCGCAACATGTCTATAAAAGTCCATTTTTTGTGAAAATGCGCAGGTATTGTCAAAGAAAATGTATTTTTTCTCATGGATATGAGGGGATGTGGGTCAATAATAAAAATAATTATTTTAATTACTGAAGAATATATTTTGAAAAATATATGATACTAGTAAATAATCTACTTTAAATTGCTAATAGTTTCCTATGGATTTTGTTTTTGTAAAAAAGCATTGAAACTAAAATATGCTTAAATATATTTAAATAAGTATAAGCGGTGGCATATAAGCAATTTTGTGTTTTTATGTGGTTTATATTTTTTTAAATTGTATTAATAATGAAGATAGGTAACATGTTTCAGAAAATAAAAGATAAGTTTAAATCAATGAATATAATTGTAAATTATCGTAAAATATATCCATATGTTCGTCCATATCTATTCCGTTCGTTATTAGCTTTGGCTGTTACTCTGCCATTAGGCGCTATGGATGCAGTTATTGCATGGATCCTAAAACCATATATGGACGTAGTTATGATTGAAAAAAACGCTAGAACAACATCACTCTTACCATTGTTAGTGATATTTTTTAGTCTTCTTCAAAGTTTATTTAACTATACTGCGACATACTTGAATGTGTGGGTTGGAAACAAAATTACAATGGATTTAAAAAGAGATTTGTTTAAAAAAATGATGCGATGCGATGCGTCTTTCTTTGATAAAACGACTTCAGGCGATGTAATGTTTCGATTCAATCAAGATGCCGACTTAGCTT
>CAKVBE010000149.1 GCA_934725005.1 uncultured Rickettsiales bacterium
ATGTCGCTCTAAATGAAACAATGAAAAAACGTTTTTCTGATCTAAATAATAAAAATTTTTACTTGTTCAGATTAGATGACAACAACAATAAAAACAATTTTCTAACAAACATTGACCAAATAGAAAACAAAACAGAATTCATAAAAACAATTAAGAACATAATGTCAAATTCTGCAAAAGAGGTTTTAGATGAGAACTTTTGATTATTAAATTTTAATACAACAGCTATATTTCAGATATAAATGTGTTACAAAAAAGGTAAATTCATAAAAATAAACATTTTATAAAATATCAAAATTAAACAGCTCAACAATAACATAATTGATATTTTTTTTATTTAATCTAAACTGAAAGTAATTAAAAATTAGTATAATTTGTAATTTATGTACAGAGATTGTGAAACAACGTATATTAACATACAAGAACAAATGAAAGCTTTTGAAGAAGAAGCAAAAGTTTATCGTAGTGTTTATCGTAATAATCCAGAGCTTTTAAAAGATTTAAAAATGGAGTGTTATATGTTTCGTAAAAAAGCTGGTGATGATGCTAATGAATTGGAAAGAATTTTAAGAACTATGAATCGTAACAAAAAAAATAGAAACAAATGAATAATCTAAGGTATATCATAATTGATATTTTTTTTATTTAATCTAAACTGGAAGTAATTAAAAATTAATATAATTTGTAATTTATGTACAGAGATTGTGAAACAACGTATATTAACATACGAGAACAAATGAGAGCCTTTGAAGAAAAAGCAAAAGTTTATCGTAATAATCCAGAGCTTTTAAAAGATTTAGAAAAAAGGTGTGATATGTTTCGTAAAAAAGCTGGTGATGATGCCAATGAGTTGGAGAGAATTTTGAGAATTATGAATCGTGATAAACAAAAAAAATAAAAAAATGAATAATATAAAATGTATCATAATTGATATTTTTTTTATTTAATTTAAACTGAAAGTAATTAAAAATTAATATAATTTGTAATTTATGTATAGAGATAATAATGTGGCGTACATTCGTATGCAGGAACGAATAAGGGCTCTTGAAGAAGAAGCAAAAATTTATCGCGATAATCCAGAGCTTTTAAGAAATTTAAAAATGGAGTGTTATATGTTTCGTAAAAAGGCTGGCGATGATGCCAACGAAGTAGAGAGAATTTTGAGAACTATGAATCGTGATAAACAAAAAAATAAATGAATAATCTAAAATATATTTTACAAGCCACAACACAAGTCATGTCCTTTGGCGTGATGCTCAACAAGGTAATAGAACTAACAGAATATAATGTTGAGTTATTACGATCAGATGTGGCAAAAGCTAATATCGATGTTGATATAATGAGTTTTTTGCCAAAAGAAGAAATATATACTGAGTTAAGAAAAACCAAAAATGGTTCTTTACTACAAAAAAGTATAAATACTAAGTTGAAAGAGATCGAGAATACAAATGATAAACCGAGAATATTGGTTTCTGTGTTAGAGGCTGATGACAAAGCAAAAACAACGGGTATTTTGAAGGATACAATAAAAAAAGTTAATCAAAGCAATAATAATTTAAACACATTTGTGTATATTCTGCACGCAGTTAGTCACAACAATGGAATATATAGTGGACACTGGTTATCTATAATTCAAAACTGTAATAAAGTTGTAGTACTTGATTCTGTTGGCATAAGCGAGATATCTAAAAAAATATTTAATGGTTTTATTTATGTTAAGCCACAAGGTGATAAGTTTCAACCAATTATATTTGGAAGAATGGAAGAGCGTTTGCAATTATTGACAAATAGTGATTGTGAAATGCAATCGTTATCTCTGGCATTTTGTGTGACAAGATACTTGTTATTTAACAATAAGATATGTACTGATAAATTTGACTTATTTAACTCATTTCAATTTGTTAGAGAAGGCGATGATTATGTTTGTAGTACCAATAATAATGAATACCACCATTTAGATTTATCAAGTTTTGAGGAAATATTTATGCCTCAAGACATTACCAATGAGGATAATGAACCAATATTAAGTCAAGAGCAAAAAGATGAAATTGCAAAAATAAATGAAAAAATTATTAAACTAAAACAAGAAGGTAAAAGTAAAGAAAACAAGAAAAAGATATCAGAACTTAAGAAAAATATAAGTCTAATAAAAAGTACCAGTAATAGTAAGGTCAATAAACAAATTAATAAAAAAATTAGTACAGAAGTTAAATCTTTTCATATTAATGTACCAGAAGTTATAGCCATATTACACAGCGAATCACTTTTTAACTATTTAATGCGTCCAAATAAGGATAAGATTTTTCATTTAGTGGATAGAATCAATGCAATTGAAAAGCACATAGAAAATATTTTAGTAGATAAATGTATATTAAAATTTAACTCAGATATTACATTCAATAATGTCTGTGTCGAGTTTTTACTTTTAATATCGGATATATTAGAATATGCTAATGAAGATAAAAAAACTAACGTTGAATCAATCATTTCAAAACTAGCACCAGCTGACGAAGATAAACAAACAAAATTATTGGAAATTATTGGTGAATATATAGCTTTAAATATAGATACAACTGAAACTGATCGTGAAAGTAAGAGTAAAGAATTAATGGAAAAAATTCAACATGAGGCAGTTGTAGCTATAAAAGAAAATGAAATTAATGAAATTTTAAAAGAGTATAAAGACATGTACGATGAAGCAAAAATTAGCTTTAGTTCTTTGTATCCACTTGGTAAGTACCCAAGATTAAAATTTGATTTTGCTTTATTAAGTTCAGCATTAATGACACCAGAATTATCACCAACACTTCGTGAAAATTTAATAAATGCTGGTTTGGAAGTTATCGTTTATTTATTTCAAAATGAAAAACCTGTAGATAAAACACAAAAAATAATTAATGAAGATTCTATAACAGAGCCGTCTGCGGATAAAACATCAGATAACAATCAAATACCAGTTGTAAGTATATCAAGACAAACATTAAATGGTAGAAATGAGACCATTAACAAGAAATTGAAGTATTTATGGCAACAATGGGAAGGAAAAACTGATGAGGACAAAAAATTTAATAATCATGAAATTTTTGGTAATTCAGAAAGAGGTGAATTTCTTGATGACAGTATATTAACAAACATTACTAAATATTTATTAGATAGAGAAAGTGGGATTTTGGTACTTCCTGCTAAATCAAAAGATTTGATTGGTTCCATATTTGAAGGCAAGCAGTTACCTATCGAAT
>CAKVBE010000150.1 GCA_934725005.1 uncultured Rickettsiales bacterium
GCATTACCAACTACCTGACGCATGTGAACGGGGCCATGGTCGTTGTATCCTAATCGTTTGATAGAAACATTGTTTGCATATTCTTGTAATTCTTGTAATTCCGCATCATTAACAAGATATTTAGCCAATTCCAAACATTGTGGATATTTTTTTAACCGCTCTAATAATTTTGATTCTGTAACTTGTTCTTTTACTGATTTCATATTTCACCTTTTATTAATTTTATATAGCAAAAACTGATTTTTGGCAAATTATCAACTAAAAAGGGTTTTAGCAACTAGCTAAAACCCTTTAAAATAAATGGTTGCGGGAGCTGGATTTGAACCAACGACCTTCGGGTTATGAGGAGCAAAACGCCCTATTTTCAACACTTTTCACATGTAACCATAATTTATCAGAACTTATCAGAATTCTTTGTTTGCAAATCTTTTAGACAAATTAACCTTATCAGAAGTTTTTACCTTTTATCACAAATTATCAGAACTTTTGCAACTTTTTTGTAACCGGTTGCAGATTAAAAATTCCTCCTTTTTATAATAACAAGCCCCCCTATGAGGGTAAAATTTAAAATTATACTGTTTTCAAGAGCTAGAAAAACTCCCAGCTAAATTTTGGAAATTGAAAGTTACTTTATTTTTTTCTTTTTCTTTTTTTAGGAAAAAGTTCTGTTGAAAGTCTTTTTAAACATAAATTACCTGGAAATGCATTTAAAAGTCTTTTTACATCATTTCGTTTATCGACAGCTTTTTCAAAATCACTTTTTGTGAAAAAACTAGTTGCATTTTTATCTAGTAATTTTTTCATTAAAACTAGTACTTTTCGTTTATAATCAGAATTTTCTATTGCTATATAGCCATTAAATAGGGCTTTAGCAAATTCTTTCTTTGCCTCATCATTGTAGTTTTTTGATATTTCATCTGTAAAAAATTTGAATTGTTCAAATATTGTATTATCTAAAGCTCTTATTTCTTGTGTTGTTATTTCAGATAAAATATTTAAATTATTATATTTTTCATATAAAAGTTTACACCATAAATCTTTATGATAATTATTATTATATTTTTTTATGAAATTTTCAGTATGTTTTATTAAAATTGTATTATCCGCAGTGTTAAAAATTTCTCTCCAATAATTTTCTAACAAATAATCATATTCCTTTGTAGTTTTATCAGATAACCATTCAAAATTATATCCATCTAGCATTATATGTTTAAATCCCAAAAGTTTATCATATGCAAATTGTGTATCGCTACTCCAAAGCCACATTAATGCATGTGTTAATGTACTTTTAAATTTATAAGCATTAGAGATGTTTTTCTCTAATATTGAATAAATTGATTCAAATACCCCCTTTTTATTTAATGTTATTTTTGTATTTTTAACTAATTCAAGCATGTTATTAGCAATATCTTCAATATTATAGTTAGGTAACAATGACTTATCTTCTTTAGGCCAATTATTTTTCATTAAATTATAAAATCTTTCCGTATCGTTTGTCTCAGCAGATAAATAATTTTTATTAATATAAGAAAGCAATGAATCAAGTTCTGCAGTTTTGATTTTCTCAAAAAATGGAATGATGATATCAATTAAAGTATTGAAATAACTTTCATCTCCTTTAGACAAAGATAATTCTAAATTCTCGTAAACATTAGAAATATGTGTTTTAAAAATTTCTTCTTGTAAATAGTTCTCACTTAAACTCGAAATCCATATTTCATATTTTTTTAAATTTAATTCATCAATATCAACAGAATAATCTTCAAATATACTTGGTAATAGTTCTGTAATGGCTAAGTCTTGAGAAATTTCAAAATATTTTTTATTTAGCAATTCAAACAAATCTAAACTAATTAAATCTTCTTCGTCTTTATCATCAATAACAAATATTTTTTTTGTATAATTCTTCAAAATATCTTCAGCTTGTTCTGGAAATATTTGTTTATATTTATCAAATAATTCCTCAAATAATTCAAGACTTTCTTTAGATAAGATATCAATTAAAGTTTTGATATTTGGTTCAATAATATCAGTAATATTATTTTTATAAACATTTAAAATTTCGATTAAATTGCTTATTTTATTTTCGATATTGTTTAATATATTGTTGCTTGAATAATGTTTAATGATTCTTTGTACATAAGAATCTATTATTTCAGAAATAAGAGTTGGATTTATTTTTTCTACTAAATCTTTTTCTAATAATAATTTTTCAAAATAATCAACAACTAAAGGTTGATTGTTTGAAATCCCATTATTAAAAATGCTTTCCCACAATTCTTTTTTATTGTTTTTATTATGATGTAATACGAAATTTATTTGTGAGATGTAAGTCTTAATATTATCATTGTTATCATTTAAAAATTCTAGCAAATCTAGAATGTAATCTAGGCTTAAATCGGTTAAAAGGTTTTCACCGTATATCTCAATATTTTTAATATAAAATAGTGTTTCTACTTTTTCTTCTTTTACTGTTTCATTTTCAGTATTAAGATATTTATATTTTCCATCATTAAATATTTGTAATAAGGAATGACTTATTATTTTATTTAAATTTTTATTGTTGTAATGTAAGTTTAAACCAATCTGTATAACTTTCTTAAAATCATTAGCACTATTTTCTTTAGATACTGCTCTTATTTGACTTATTTTTGATAGCAAAAATGAATATAAATTATTTATATTTTCGTTGCTAATATATTTTGAACTTATAATTTTTTGAATATTGTCTATGTCAAGATGTGGAATAAAATTATTATCAACAAGAGTTTTGGCTATATCATTAACCAACAACATTGAATTGTCGCTATAAAATAAATCAACAAATTTACTTAAAAGTAAATATGCATTTTCTAATCTATCCTTATCTTCGTTTCTATTTATTCTTTGAAGAACTAAATTAAGTTGAGATATTTGGGACTCAGAAAGGTTTTTCGTATTTTCATTTATACCAAGAATGTCTTTAAATTTTTGAATATTCTGAGTGATTAATGAGCTATATATTGAAGTAGAGTTTCCCCCAATTTCCCTCTCTAATGGGTCTTGTAATAACATAACAAAAGGTTTTATATCATCAGGAATTGGTATATTTTGTATTGAAGACAAATAACTCTGTAAATTTGCATATTTTTTCTTAAATTTACATTCTTCCTGATTGTCTAGTTCATCTTGATATTTTTCTGAAAGAAGTTTTAGCTGAGAATTCTCTATTATTTCATAACTTTGTAT
>CAKVBE010000151.1 GCA_934725005.1 uncultured Rickettsiales bacterium
ATTTGCACACCAGCCAGACCAATACCTTTTGATTCATACATAAATTCAAGCATACTATTCATAGTATTAATTAAATTTCCATCTATCTTCTCAACAGGCATCGACTTTTGCTTTAAAATCTCATCATCTCTGGTAACAAATTTCAATTTCATTTTGTTTTCTAAATTTACAATAGTACTCTCTATTTCCTTAATCCTATCACTTGGCAAATAATCAAAAAATAATCTTCCATCTAGATAATCAATTTCATGTTGTATACATCTAGATAATAGACCGTTCGCCGTTAACTCACGTTCATTACCATCTATATCTAAATATTTAACCTTAATAGACTCATACCTTTGTATAGTTTCTCTGACATTTTTTATTGAAATACTAGCCTCTTCTCCAGACACTGATTTCTCAGAATGCCAAACAATTTCAGGATTAATAAGTATCAGTGGTTTTCTACAACCATGTTCTTGTAAGTCAACAACTATTATTCTTTTATGAATACCAAACATTACGCCTGCAACACCGATAGCGTTATACTTATATAAATTGTCTAACAAATTTTTTGCTAAATCTTTTATGTCGCTATCTACTTTGTCTATTACATTGCTTTTTGTTCTAAAAAAATCTAGGTCTTGTTTGTTTTTGATTATCTTAAGTTGCATCAAACTATTCTCCTATTTTTTCCATTATTTCATCTGGAATTTCTATATTTGTCACAACAGACTGAACATCGTCATCATCTTCCAACTTATCAATCAATTTTTGTATTTTTTCAGCTTTTTCTTGATCTTCAATAACATTTTTTTCTTTTGGTCTCCAAGCAATTTTTGCCTCATCTGGATCACCTAATTTTTCAATTAAAGCATCTCTAACACTAGCAAAGTCTGATGGCTCAGTTAAAATTTCATGCCAATCTTCTGAACTTTCTACATTACTTGCACCACAATTCAATGCTAATTCAAACATTTCATCTTCTTTTATTTTTGATCCTTCATACCCAATAACACCAAGTCTCTCAAACATGAATGATACACTTCCAGTTTCTGCTAATACACCACCAGCTTTTGTAAAATAAGACCTAACGTTAGAAGCTGTTCTATTTTTATTATCTGTTAATGCTTCAACTATAAAACAAGCACCGCCAAGTCTACCTTCATATCTTATTTCTTCAAAATTATCACCATCTGTAGAAGATGTTGCTTTTTTAATGGCATTTTCAATATTAACTTTTGGCATACTTGCTGCTTTTGCTGCTATAACTGCGTTTCTTAATCTAGGGTTAAAGTCTGGATTAGGATCACCCAATTTTGCGGCAACTAATATCTCTTTTTGTAATTTTGTAAAAATCTTTGCTCTTTTGCTATCTACTAAAGCCTTCTTATGTTTTGTAGTAGCCCATTTTGAATGTCCCGACATAAATTTTTTAAACTTTTGTACATTTTAATAAAATAATACGTAAAAATATAAAATTATTTATATAAAAAACAAGTAAACAAGCCAAAACACAATTGCAATTAAAAAGATTGTTATATGAGATCTTTAATTTCCGAATAAATCAATGAATTCGCAAACAATGCATCACATTTATCTTTTGAATATGTCAAACTACCACCAGCTTCCTTAACAAAAAGCACGCCTAAATCTATATCAAAAGTATTCTTCTCGTATATAAATGACGCATCATATTTTCCACTAGCAACATTTACAATATCAAGTATTGAACAACCACTAATCCTAAAACTACCAACTTTATCGATTATTTTCTTAACTTTCTCTTTTTTTAAATCACATTTTATAGAGATAATAGAATTATCAATATTTGGTCTGTTTGAAACTCTTAATCTGAGATCATTAAACTTACCTTTTAAAAAACAACCTTTATTTTTTTCAACAAAAAACAATTCCTGAGTTGCATAATTGTTAACCAAACCGCACAATACAACATTATTTCCATCAACTCTTTCTTTTACGGTTATTGTAGTACAGAAATACGGTAAAGCGTGTGAAAAATTCATTATACCAGAAATAGAATTTATGTAAATCGTTTTATTTTTGTTTCTATCTATTTTTATATCATTTTGACCTTTAACTACTATGTTGTAATTTTGCCTTTTTTCTGAAAAAAAATCAAAAAATTTATTGTTTAAAAACTCTAGCGTCTTTTTCGTAAATGCTATGGCTGATGAATAAGAATTTTGTAAATTTTCTATTTCACTAAAATCACGGTAAACTTTTGATTCAACTAATTTAATCGCATCAAATAATATATTCAAATCGGAATTATTCATTTTGTATTATATTCTTAAAAATAAAATTTTTCATGTTAATTTTATTTTATTCATTACTTTTTTCAAGTTTCATTTAAATAAATCTAACTGTTGACCAATATTATTTAAGTAACTAGCGTTAAATTTTCTAAATTTATACTTTTGCTTTAATTTATTAATAAAGTTAGCTAATTTTTCACCATATTCCTTTTTTACATACGCAGTTTTGTATAAATGTTGTATTTTTTCATGAGTACTTGGAAATTCTTCCTTTAAAAAATTAAAAAAATTTGTCTTCAGTGAGCCACGTAAATTTAATGGTGCAGATATAACGTTATTTATACCAGCTTCAGAGGCAAGTTTATAAATATTACTAATACCATTTATATCATCATTTAGGTATGGAATTATAGGCATAAACATTAACGTTGTTCTACAATTAAGTTTTGTAAATTTCTTTAATGTATCGAATCGTTCAACAGATGAACATGCATTTGGTTCTATTTTTTTTCTTATACTTTCATCAAAAGTTGTTACTGTCATAGCAATATTTACAAATGTTTTTTTACTTAACTCACCTATTAAATCATAATCTCTTAGAATTAATGGTGACTTAGTTAAAATAAAAACCTGCTGTTTGTGTTTTGCCAAGACATTTAAAACCTTTCTCATTAGTTTATACTTCTCCTCTGCTGGCTGATAGCAATCACATACACCAGCAATATTTATTAAATCATTCTTCCATGTTTTTCTATTCAATTCTTTATCGAGTATCTCTGCTATATTAATTTTCACAAAAATATCATCAAAAAATGCCCCATTTTCATTTAGATAATCGTGTGAATATTGAGCATAACAATATCTACATCTATGTTCACAGCCTCTATAAATATTAAGATCCCAATTTGCTGCAAACTTAGTATCGTGATAATGTA
>CAKVBE010000152.1 GCA_934725005.1 uncultured Rickettsiales bacterium
ATCTTATTTTCTTCTTTATTTAATTTTTGAACCTTAATAGGCTCTTCTTCAATATTCTTTATTTCACCATCAACATCATTAATTATTTCGGCACTTAATTGGTCATGTTCATTGTCATCATTTATCTTATTTTCTTCTTTATTTAATTTTTGAACCTTAATAGGCTCTTCTTCAATATTCTTTATTTCACCATCAACATCGTCGATAATATCAGCATCTAAATCATCAAATGATTCATCTTCAAAATCAATCTTTTTACCAACAATATCCTTATCGATAAGTCTACTACCGTCAATTATTTTTTTTGTTGACGAAAAAATGTATATATTATCAACAAAACCGTATACGAATAATTTTTTGTATAATTTATATTCATCTGAATTTTTATCAGAGATAATCTTTTCTTTATTCATAAAAAAGAAATCTTTTGTATTAATATAACCTAATCCAATAAAATATTCAATAATTGTACGATTTCTAATATATATTGTACTTTTATCATTGATAGCTAAAATATCGTCTTCATCATCAATAGCTTTTAAAAAAGCATTCAAATTTAAAGTATTATCTTCATTTATTAAATTGATTTTTTTTAAATTCTCAAGTATAATATCGTTTGTCATTTTTGACAGCTCTGACCAGCTAGTCTTAAATCTTGAAGAGATTCCTTTGAATGAAAATAGACTTTCCTCTGTTGGAACTTCTACATTATTTAAGTCAAATCTTTCTTTGATATATTTCAAAATAAATTTCTTTTTAAAAAAACCCATCCTTTCATCATCATATCTATCGACATTAAAAAAATTCTCGTTAAACCCAATATTATCTTCTACTCCAATTCTTTTCAAGTATTCTCTATCATTAATAAAATGTTTTTTAGTACCGCTATCTATAAGTGTTTTTTCAAATTCATTTATATCTCTATTCTCGTTTATCTCTTTGATGGGTGTTTCTTCAATTATTTTACGACTGGTATCTTGTGGATCAACACATTGTAAGTAAATATTTTGTTCAGGAAAATATTTATACTCTGCTAAAAAATTAATTACATCTTTATCTCTATTTTTCACAAGATTCTCTATGTAAGAGTCAAAACCATCCATCTTACGTATATTTTTCAAGATTATTTTAACGATATAATCTAAGCAATTTTTACCGATAGAACTGCTGTTGTTACTCTTATAAAAATTAATCACATTACTCATACATGATTCAACATCTACTTTATCAAGCAAAACAATATTTCTGAGCACCGATTCACCAAAATAAACGCAATCTAAATACATATCTGAAAAATTAAAGCTACCCTCTATTGGAGACATTATAAACGTGGTTTCATCTTGATTAACCTTTATAATATTTTGCAAATAAGCAACTATAAACTGTTTACTTTCTATACTTAAGTTTTCATATTTATTATACAAAGTATATAACAACTTTCCTAATAAAAAACCTACATTTCTCGATTCTTCTTCAGTAAAATTATAATTATTTTCTAAAAATTTTGACAGACCAGGTTTATTAGAATTTACAATATCTGCCATACTCAATCTTTCTAATAAAGAATAAAAATTATTAACAACTTCCATAATACCTCAAACCTCACTGTTAAGTAATTAAACAAAAAAATAGTAAAAGCATATTATACCGTAATACTGAGTACTTGTCAAGATACTTTTTAATTTTTTTTACAATAAAAAAATTAGGTAAAATTCAATCAATTGTGTATATACCATAAATACTAAAACATGATCTTAAGTAGAAAAATAATATTTGAGAAGTATAGTCTATTAATTATTAATTTTTTTAAAATACCATTTAGAAAATATATTAGAATAGCATAGCTTTGATTTTACCAAATGAAAGAGATTATTATAAGAGAATATACAGTATCAGAAATAATTAATGAAATAAAAAGATTAATAGAAAACAATTTTTATTACATAAAGATAGTTGGAGAAATTAGTGATTTAAAAATATCAAGTAATGGTCACAGTTACTTTAATTTAAAGGACAATTTAAATTTAATTAATGCTGTATTGTTTAAAGGAACGAAAAATAAATTCAAACTTGAAAGTGGAATGTCAATAAGGGCATTTGCAAGACTAACTGTATATCCTGGTAGGTCAAACTATCAGCTAATAGTTGAGGCATTCGAACCAAACGGCGAAGGAGAATTACTAAAAATATTTGAAGAAAAAAAGAAAAAACTAGAAACACTTGGACTTTTCGAAATAAGTCATAAACTAGCAATCCCGAGAAATATAAAAACGGTTGGAATTATAACTTCACCAACAGGTGCTGCAATTAAGGATATAGAAGTAAAACTAAAAAACAGAAAACCAGTGAAACTATTTTTATACTCAGCAATAGTTCAAGGTGAAAAAGCAGAAAAATCTATTATAAATGGAATAAAATACTTTAATAACTTAGAAAATAAACCAGATATAGTTGTAATCACAAGAGGAGGAGGAAGTTTAGAAGATCTAATGTGCTTTAATAGCGAAAAATTGGCATATGCAATATATGATTCAAAGATTCCAATAGTGACAGCAATAGGACATGAAATAGATTATACAATAGCTGATTTTGTTGGAGACTTCAGATTGCCAACACCAACAGCTGTTGCTGAATTCATATCGGAATCAAAAACAACGTTATATGACAAAATAAATTTATTAATGTATAAAATTAGATCGATTATATTTAGCAAATTCAATAAAAAAATAATTAAGTTCAACAATTTATGTCATAAAAGTGTATATATTTTAAAAGATAAGAAATTAAAGATAATAAGCAGTAAATACTTAAAACTTGAAAGCATATTCAGAAAAATAGTAAAGGCTATAGCAAACAATTACAGAAACAAAATAAAACTACTGACAAATATAATTTTTAAACTAAAGAAATGTGACAAAAATTATATATTAAAAAACGGCTTTGCCTTAGTAGAAAAAGATGGAATAATCATAACAAAATCAACAAAAATTGAGAAAGACGACATATTAACAATAAGATTTTTTGACAAAAAAATCAAAGTAAAAATTATTGACGTCGTTGATCGTCAATAAATCTAAATTTAAATTGTAAAATCTAACTACAATAGCTCGTATCTCTCAAAAATACTATTATTTATATGGCATATTGCCATAGCTAAAGCATCCGCCTCGTCTTCAGTTTTTGTATTAGATAAT
>CAKVBE010000153.1 GCA_934725005.1 uncultured Rickettsiales bacterium
AAATAATATTGACTTTTCGAAAAGACCATTCGTTTGTAGCACTGAAAACAATGAAACAATTATTACAACTAATATAGTTATTGCAACTGGCGCAAAAACTAAGTGGCTAAATGTAAAAGGTGAAAAAGAATTTTTGGGTTATGGTGTATCCGGTTGTGCAGTTTGTGATGGAGGCTTCTTCAGAAAAAAAACTGTTGCTGTAATTGGCGGTGGTGAATCAGCTGGAATTGAAGCTTTGCATTTATCAAATCTCGCTTCAAATGTATATATTATATATAGAAAAAACTCATTACAAAAGATTAGTAACTCAATAATTAATAAAATTAAATCCAAGGATAATATAAAGGTAATCTATAATACAGAAGTCACTGAAATCAAGGGACAAGGTAATCCTAAAAAGGTAACATCGCTTAAGTTAGTTAATAACGAAAGCAATTTAACTTCAGAACTAAACGTCGATGGTGTATTCGTTGCAATCGGCAGAAGTCCTGAAACTGAGTTATTCAAAAATTCCAACTTAAATATTAACGAAAACGGCTACATTATTACAGAAAAAGACAGTACTAGAACTAATATAAAGAACGTATATGCTGTTGGTGACGTGGCAGATAAAAAATTTAAACAAGCTATAGTGGCAGCTGGATATGGTTGTATTGCTGGGCTAGAAATACAAGAAGACAATTGATTATATATTATGATTTAATGATTAAACCTGTCTAGTATCTAAAGACAGGTATTTTATGAAGTTAATACTGCAAGAATATTTAGTATTTAAGCTAAGTAATTAATTTTATCAAATATGATTAAATTACTTTTGAATTAATCTTTACTTCAATAAAATAATTGAGACTTTAAAGTTAATATCATTGCAATAATATTATTCAAAATGTTTTTTAAACGCATATGAGATACCTAAATATACCATCGAACTATAATTTTTTAGAAAGTCTTTATAGATTTATATTTAAAGAGTTTGAAAATGATAAATTATTGTTATCTAAGCTGATAATCTTACTACCAAGTAGAAGATCGTGTAATGAATTAAAAAGAATTTTTTTATCTAATAAAACAGCAACATTCTTACCAACTATAAAGGCACTTGGTGACATAGATTACGATGATATTATTCTGGAAAATATAGATTTAGGTATATTAAAAAAATATCAAGAAATATCTAAACCTGTTTCAAATATTAAGTATAAACTACTGATGATAAAAAAGCTTGGCATAGAATTAAAAAATACCAATGTTGATTATTTAATAAGTATCTCAAAAGAGTTAAATAGTTTTTTGAATGAAGTCGAAAGAGAAAATTTAGATATAAATAAGTTAGAAGAAGTTGTTGATGATGAATATTCAATTCATTGGCAAAAAATCTTATCTATATTAAAAATATTTGGTTATAGTTGGAAAAAGTATCTAGATGAAAATAAATTAATTTCTGGAATAAACTATGGATATGAAATACTAAGGATAAACACCGAATTATTCAAGACCCAAAAGCCGTCGAGGCCAATATTAATTGCTGGCAATATTTACTCAACTAAAATTATAAACAATTTTGTTGAAGTCTTATCAAAATATGATAATACATATCTTGTCTTTAAAGGATATGAAAACATTTTAAATAAGAAGGAATCAGAAGAAATTGATATTTATAACTTCCACTATTTTTACAGGAATATAACCGAAAAATTGAATATAAAAGATGTAGAAAATATAACATATAATGAATTAAAAGTTATTAATAATATTGACTATTTATACTACTCAATGCTACCTTCTAATTTAACATATAAATGGAAAGAAAGAATTGATTGCAACTGTGATAATGTATCATTAATCGAGTGTAATGACGATTTTGAAGAGCTAGACGCAATAACATTTAGTTTATTGGATTATATAAATAAAAACGGTTTAAAAAATATTGCTGTTGTTACAACTGTTGATTTCGCAAAAAAATTAGAGGTTAAATTTAAATATTGGAACATACCTTACAACAACACATTCGGAAATAAATTAATTTATTCAAAATTAATACAATTCCTACTTTCAATAATTGATACCATAAACGATAAATTCAACCCAATAACATTATTAAATGTTTTAAAAAATAATTACTCATTATTTGGTTTTGAAAAAAATGAATTAGAAGAAAATATAAACTTATTTCAAGATAATGTCTTGTTTGGAAAAGTAAATTTAAACGGTTTCAATTCTTACTGCAACACAATTAATTGTATTGAAGACATTGAAACAAAGACAAAGTTAAAACTATTCGTTGATAAAATAAAAAACTATTTTGATATAAATTTTAATAATATTGAATTAAATACAGCAATAAAAAATCATCTATTATTCGCTGAAAAAATATCTACAAATAATAAAATAAATGGCCAAGATTCACTATGGTTTAACGATAATGATATTAGAATATTTGAACTTTTACAAGATTTTATAAAAAATTCTAATGGCTTTTTTGTTAAAGACATACGAGAATATTCTTCCATTTTTAAGTATATAATTTCAGAATTGTCTTACACAAAAGAATATTCTAGCTACCCAAGTGTTAATTTAATATCGTATTCTGAAGCTAGATTGATAAATTATGATTTAGTCATACTTACAAATATGAACGATGGTAATTTTCCATCAAATATACCAACAGATCCATGGATGAATAGAAATATTAGAAAATGCTTTGGCTTACAAGAAAGAGAAACGAGTTTTAGTATTTCTAGTTTTGAATTTATACAACTATTATCTCAAAAAAAAGTTATAATAACCAGAGCATTAAAAGAAAACAATAAACCAACAATTGAATCAAGGTTTTTACTCAGACTAAAAACTTTTTTAAAATGCAATAATTATAATTTAAAAACTAGAAATGATATAATAAATACAATAAATGAATATCACAAACAGCAAGAAAAAATTAAAATATCATATCCAGAACCAAAACCAGTTTTAAGTTTAAGGCCAAGAAAATTATCAGCTACAAATATAGAGAAATTAATAAAGAACCCATATCAAATTTACTGTAAATATATTTTAAAGTTATTCAAAAAGAATGACATCAATATACAAAATAACATATTAGTTTTTGGTAATGTTATTCATGAAGTTTTTGAACAATATTGCAGAAACTACAATGATAT
>CAKVBE010000154.1 GCA_934725005.1 uncultured Rickettsiales bacterium
ATAATTTTACCACCACCTAAAAAGTAAAAAATTTTAAGGTTTTAGATAAAAATATGAGCGATCGATAAATTAAATGAAAATCACCAAAGCTAAATAAGTGCACTATTGAATAATATAATTTGAAACTTACGAGTGCATAATAGATAAAAATTTTGATATAATTTAGCCAAAGGAGTAAAAAATGAATGATGTGACAAAAATTAATATTGAAGAGTTTGAAGGTGAAAAAAGTATAAATGCACAAGCGGAGAATTTCAAAAAAAATTATAAAGAAAATTTACGAATCAGCAAAGAAAGAATAAGTATTTTTGAAATTAATAGAAAGCTTGACAATCCTGATCGCGGATTTATAGAGCTGGATCCAGAGTTCCAAAGAGATGATGATAGATGGGATGATAAACAAAAATCAGAATTAATAGAGAGTATTTTGATTGGAATTCCCTTGCCTGTTTTTTATTTATTTCAGACAAGTAGTGGTATGAGACAAGTAGTTGATGGCAGACAAAGATTGCATGCTATTAGACAATTTTATAAAGGAGAAACAAAGCTTTCAAAATTAACAATTTTAAGCGAATTGAATGGTAAAAAATTTAGTGAATTAGAGCCTATACTTCAAAATAGTTTTGAAGATTATCAACTAGAAATTTATGTTTTATTACCGCCTACTAATGAAGATATTAAGTTTAATCTTTTTGATAGATTAAATCGTGGTGGAACACAGTTAAATCATCAGGAAATGAGAAATGCACTTTATCAAGGTGCTAGCACTAAACTTATTAAAGAATTAAGTTGCGATGAAAATTTCAAAAAAGCAACTAGCCTCACTGGTGATGCTATAAAATCCATGAAAGATAGATATTTGATACTTAGATTTATAGTTTTTTATCTAATTAGACAACATAAGATAGAAACTAAAATTGAAGGTAGTATTGATGAAATTCTTGCTAATGCAATGAAAGAAATAAATAATAAAGAAAAAGAGCTACATCTAGAAGATTTAAAGAATAAATTCAAAAAAGCGATGGAAAATATAGCGAAAAATGGTGCTGGTGAGTTATTCAGATTTAAAAATAAAAACAACGATAAAAAACGACCTTTAAATATGCTGCTTTTCGAAAGTGTTGTATATCTTTTTGTTTTGGCGCTTGAAAAAGGCGTGACGGTTGATACCCAAAAGCTAGAAAATTTTAAAAAAGATGAATTTGATAAACCAGAGAGAATTACTTATGGTATTGATTCTATGGATAATATAAAATTTAGATTTGATTCTATGGAAAGATTGTTAAATGATTGAAGAAATAAAAATTTCAAATTTTAAAAGTATAAAAGAACAGCACTTTGCGTTTAAACCTTTGGTGATTTTAACAGGAACTAACTCATCTGGAAAATCATCACTTTTACATGCTATATTACTTACACTAGACAATAGAGCCAGCCATTCGCTTCAAGAATTAACAAAAAAATTTAATAAATTTAGTATTGCTAGAAATAATATGATAAAACAAGATAAAATTTCTATAGATGTGGATAGTGAATCTTATTTTATAAATGGTTATACAAATAAAATCTTTTGTTCAACAAAGTTAAAATTTGAAGAAAATTTGTTTTTTATTAGTGCAAATCGTACAGGAGCAGAAGATTTGGCACATTACAATGATTATGAAAAATTTGGTGTGAATGGCGAATATGCTTTTAGCTATTTTGATAAATATTGGCAAAAAATAGCAGGAACTATTAAATTCAAAGATGATGAGAGTTTAAAAGGTCAGCTTTGGCGATGGTGTAAAGAAATTTTTGAACTAGATTTTGATTTACAAACAAATAAAATAAATGAAAATTTTGTAGAAATAAAATATTATTTTAGAAATATTGATAAAGAACTTTCACCTTTTAATGTAGGTACTGGAATTAGCTATGCTTTGAGAATTTTGATAATCGGGCTTAATTGTCAAAAAGGTAATATTTTTATTGTAGAAAATCCAGAAATTCACTTGCACCCAAAAGCTATTTCAAATTTGGCAAAGTTTTTTACATTTTTAGCTAAAAATGGCGTTCAGGTTATTTTAGAAACTCACTCAGAACATATAATAAATAGTACTTGTTATGAGGTATTTAAGGGAAATTTTGGGTGTAATGATGTGATTATTTATTATAAATCAAATCAAGATAAGGACTTTATTGAAATTATGGTTGGAAAAAGTGGCAAATTTGTAAACAAAAACGGTGATTTAATCAAGTATCCAAGCGGTTTTTTTGATGCAAACTCAGCAGAGTTATGGGAGCTTATCTAAATGCGACTGAGTAACGATTTGGCTTTGGAATATTTAAAATTTAGAAATAAATGTGATTTTGAGTGGAAAAAGATCGAGGCACTCTTATGCTATTTTAAGGGAGAATTTATTTTTTCAAAAGAGCAACTTGTTGAGGCAGAAAAAGAAATCCTATCATTTGACAAAAATCGATTTTTGCAACTCATCAATAAAGAACCAAAATTTAAAATCATTCTTTGCCTGGATAATGATCAATTTCCGTTTGTAAATATTTTTGGCGATAAAATAAAAAATAATCTAAGTGCTACTTTTAAAGCAAAAGACCATAGAGATAAAGCAATAGAGCATTTTAAAGCGCTTTTTAGCAAAGCAAATTTTATCTTTATTTATGATAAATATTTAACAGAATCTGGCCCAAAGCCAAAATCGCATTTGGAAATGCTTCAAAAAAAGTGTGATATATCCTGTGATATTTTTCTACCTGCAGAACAGCAAAAAAAAGTCAAGATTGGCAAGCCAGATAAAACACACAAAAATTATATAAAGAACCACGATCGCTATATTATAATAGATGATAAATTAGAGATTATATTATCAAGTGGAGTTGATTATCTTTTTGATACGGGCAAAGATTTTACTTATGTTATTAGGGAGACAGAACTAAGAGATCAAAATGAGTAAAACCATATATGACAAAAAGAATAAATATCGAGTTAATTTTACCAAAACAATATTTATAAACAATGCGCTAAAAAATATGATAAAATTTAGCTATGTATATAGTATTGGTGTTAGAGTTTTTAAATATATTACAAAATAAGAAAATTAAAAATCTAAATTTCAATAATTAAATAATAGACATAACCATCAACATTGATATGAA
>CAKVBE010000155.1 GCA_934725005.1 uncultured Rickettsiales bacterium
CTGTTACACTACCATCAATATCAAATGTATCAGTTGATATTCCAAAGGTTAAATTAAAACGATAAGTTTTGGAATGATCCATAACGTATTCAACTGTTTTTGTTGCACCATCTAGGCATATTGGCAATACACCCGAGGCAAATGGATCAAGAGTACCACCATGACCTATTTTTTTGCACCTTAATTTTCTTTTTAAAATATTCACAATCTTTGTGGAAGTATATCCACAAGGTTTATTAACATTTAACCAATAATTCATATTCATAAGACTAAATACCAAATCCAACTATAAATTTCTGAACTAAAAATAAAAATATAGAATAAGATAAAACATCAATAGTTGTACTAATAAAAGCACTGGACGTTACAGCCGGATCTAAACCAATTTTTTTTAAAATCAATGGGACCGAGCTTCCTATTAAACAAGACAATGTTAAAATAAAAACAACAGCACAACTAAAAACTATACTTAAACTTAAATTTTTATGCCAAAAAAATGTTATTAAAAATAAAATTATTCCGAGAAAAACACCATTAGTCAAACCAACCAACCCTTCTTTGAAAATAGCCCTTATGTAATTTCTATCATTTATATTTTTTGTGGCAAGATTTCTAACTAAAATTGTTAAAGTTTGATTTCCAGAAACACCACCTAAACCAGCTAAGACTGGCAATAAAGTTACAAGAGTAACTAATTTTTGTATTGTACTTTCAAATGAATTAACTATAAACGACGTAATCAAAGTTGTAAAAATTGTTGTTATTAACCAAGGAAATCTTGAAAATGCCGATTTAAATATACTATTTCTTATATCGTCATTATTTACACCACTCATGAGCATCATATCTTCTTCTGCTTCTTCATTTACAACATTTATAATATCATTCAAGTATATAACACCAATTAACACACCGTTATCATCAACAACTGGAGCCGATTGTAAACCATATTTTGTAAATAAAAAACTAGCATCTGCCTGATCTTGTTTGGCATTTAAAATTTTTAAATCAACTGGATCACGCATTATATCTTGCATCTTAATATTCTTATCCATTCTTAAAAGAAGTCCAACAGGAACAGTAGAAATCGGTTTAAAATACTCGTCCACAATAACAATTTCTGATATTTCATTATTTATATTTTTATTGATTTGAATATATCTAATGACATCAGAAATTGTCCAATTTTTTGGAACCGCAATATAATCCTTCGGACACATTAGCCTTCCAACACTGTCCTCTGGATATGAAAGTGATTTTTCTATTAACTCACCTTTTTTATTGGCCTTTAAACTTTCTATTACTGTTCTAGTAAAAAAGTCATTTTCAATTTCTTCAAGTAAATACGTTATATCATCAACATTAAGCTCGCCTAGAATTTTAAAAAGAACATCTTTATCTATGTACTCAATTACGTCTTTAAGAATATCTTTATTTAATTCAATTAAAATTTCTGGTTCTAAATTACTACCAAGGATCTTGACTAATTTTTCTCTTTCCTCTTTTTCTAACACCGTAAAAAGTTCTGCTTGATCAACAGGATGCAGACTAGGAACAAGTTTAACTATTTGAGTATTAAGTCCAAGTTTCAAAGCTAATTTAATATTATCAATTAATGAATTATCTACTCCATATTCATTTACACCACTATGAAAAACATTATAGCTGTTCATAATTATAATCTCCTCACGTCAATCGTAGTTGTTAAATAAAATTAAAAATAAACAAAAACTAATATTCTGGCATAATAGCATCTTTATCCTGACAAGCATCTTTAGCTAGTGAACGTGCCAGGCTTAGTACACTTTTTCTGGTATTTTTATCTTTAATCCTAGTAAAATATTTGACTAAAGCCAATATTTCTTTTTCATCAACATTTGAACCATTATCAACAATGGAAGTTTCATTATCATTTATTATAGATGATGCCATGGAGCTTTCATCATCAAAACCATCAAAAAAATAATTAATTGGTACCATTAATACTCTTGAAAATTCGTAAAGCCTACTGCTGCCTATCCTGTTTGTACCTTTTTCGTATTTTTGTATTTGCTGAAAGGTGATGCCTGTAACTTCACCCAGCTTATGTTGACTTATTCCAAGGAAACTTCTTCTCATTTTTAGTTTCAATCCAACATATTTATCTATAGGATTTATACTCATTTTTATACCTGAAAAAATTATTAAATTAACAATACGTCAACATAATTGTAATCTATCTTTATATTTTACTTTTTCAATGATTTTTTGATTAAAATTTACTAAAAGATGCATTTTTCTAATAAAATTCTTATAAAAAAGCCTAAAAAGTAATTTTTATTACAACCAATAATTTGCATATAAGCCAATAAACAACTCAAATTTGTTAATACGACCAAAACCAATTTAAATAGTTGAATAAATAAAAGAGATATTTATAATTCGTGCACAGCATCAAAGTTATTAACATATGAGGAATAAGTTAGTTTTAATAGACGGATATGGATTTTTATTTAGAGCGTATTTTGCAATTAAAAACCTTAAAAGAAGTGATGGCATAGCAACGAATGGAGCATATGGGTTCACAAGAATGCTTATGAATCTGCTTGCAAATATAAATGCAACACATATAGCAATAGTTTTTGATAGCGGGAAAAAAACATTCAGACACGAAATATTTCCACAGTATAAAGCAAACAGACCACCAGTACCAGAAGACTTAATTCCACAATTCACAATGATAAGAGATGCAGCAAATGCATTAAATATTAAAACACTAGAAAAAGTTGGTTATGAAGCTGATGATATAATTGCAACCCTTGCTACTAAAGCAGAGAAAGAAGATTTTGAAATCTTAATAGTTTCTTCAGATAAAGATCTGATGCAATTAGTTAACAATAATATCTTCATGTATGACGCAATGAAAGAAAAGAAAATCTATACAGAAGATGTTTTTGAAAAATGGGGTGTAGAACCAAGTAGATTACTCGATGTACTTTCGCTTATTGGAGATACCGCAGATAATGTCTCAGGAGTGCAAGGAATAGGACCAAAAACAGCGGTAGAATTAATAAATGAATACGGTTCTGTAGAAAATTTAATAGAAAATGTACAAAACATAAAACAAGAGAAAAGAAAAAACGCTATAATAAATCACTTGGACGATCTAAAAT
>CAKVBE010000156.1 GCA_934725005.1 uncultured Rickettsiales bacterium
GACAGAGATACAATTATCCAAGCTATGATGCTTATTTCTTCTAATCAGGAACAGGAATTTACATCTTTTAGAACAAAAGATATTGATGCTTATGTAACTGATTATGCAGACCAGTATCTTGATAGAACCAATACATTAAAGGAGGCTATGGATAGATTTAATGAATCATTTGATGGTGAAGTAAAAATCCCATCTACAAGTATCCCACAAATTTTATATAGCGGCTATAGAATCGTTAAAGACAAGAAGTCATTCTCTCGTCTTGCAGAGAAGGTGTCTGAGTTTATTGCAACATATGATTCTAATGAGGAATATAAGCAGTATGTTCAGAGTGGTACAGGTAGCAAAGAGAATGTCAAAGGACGCTTCGATTATTGGCGTGGAATTGTAAAAACATTACAATAAAAAAGATAAAGAGTAGTCGGTTGGCTACTCTTCTTTCATATTCGTTTATAAACATACGTTCTGATAGAACTCTGTCGATTATTGGTATATAATGAGACCATAATACTAAATTTGGCGGTGAAAATATGAAAGAACATTTCTATCAAAAAACATGGTTTAAAAATACTATATTAATTTTGATACCTTCTGCAATTTCTGTAATAGGTGTAATTATCTCTATTGTAACAAGTTTAATTGCTAAAATAATTTTTATATTTACTGCAATTATTTTGATGATAGTATTAATTGTATTTGTTATTTATTTTAGTAATTTTGAAGAGAAAATTTTCCAGGAATTGCAAGAAGAAAAGGATAAAAATTTTTCATTGACGACTATTCTTGCTCATATGGAGAATGATTATAAAACAGTCACTTCAGAAGTTTCTGCATTTTCTGAGATGATTGAAAAATGGGCAGGAACAATTAATTCATTTGCGAATAATATTAAAGAAAACGGTTATGTGTCTGATAAAGCATGGAATAAAATTAAAATAATTGATGCTATTTGTGTATCTACTAAAAATATAATTCAACAATACTGTAATGATTTCAATAATGCAAACATATCAGTTAGCTATATATCTTATATAAAAGATAAAAATGATGAGGAGTGGATACATATGGTTTCTCATTCTAGTGGCATGTCTTTCAGACCTAATGCGTGTAAGTGCGAAGTTAAACTATCAGATTGTATTTATCATTATGCTGATTTAATACGTTATAAATTATCAGACTTTGAAATAGCGATGAACAATGAAGAAATTTTAAGAATTTTTAAAAAAGTATCTATCACATCAGATTTAAGTAAATATACTCAATATATAGCGATTCCTTTATACTGCAAAAGTGGTAAATTATTAGGAATATTTCAAATAGTAACAAAATATGGGTATATTATTGAAACAGATAGAGATAAAATGCGAACATTTATAACAGATGCCATAATCCCATTTTCAAATATGATTATTCTCGCTGATAAAATTTACAAAGGGCTATATATTAATCCTATACAAATTAACAAGGAGGTGTAATATATTATAATGGCAAAATATAAAAAGCAAGAAGTACATATGATTGATATGTCTGGTCGTTTAAAAATGAAAATTGTGCATGAAGAATTCACATCTGAAGACGAATTAGAATGGGAACGTGAAATGGAAGAGATGAATAAAAAAATGGAAGAACGTATGCTAAGATATGAAGAGAATTTAAAACATTTATTATCTTCTGCAATTTCAGATACTCAAGATCCAGAAAAAGATGCTGATTATTTTATTCGTGAATACGGTGAAAGATTTATTGGTAGAAATTCGAACAATATAAAAAATAGGCTTCAGCTTTATAATAAATATTTAGAAGAGCAGGGCTAATCTCCTGCTCTTTTCAATACAAATAAAAGAGTAGCAATTTCTCACTACTCTTCTATCTTATTCAAATTCTGAAACGCTCTATCAAACTCATCGCTTATTATCATTTTTACGGCAGAATATATAATCAAGTCTTTTTCATTATCAGTAAGTGTTTTAATATAATTCTTTAGTTCTTCATCGTTCATGTTTCTCATTAAAAATATTTTGTCTGTTAATTTTGACATTTGTGTACTCTCCTATTCTTAAATTTATACAGAAAGGTTGTGGTATTATAAAAAATTTATATTCATTGCTTTTAAAAAAATTATATATTTTAAAAAAGAAAAATAATCCTTGTAATATTAACAAATCAATGATCGGACTTGATTAACTAATTTTGATAAATTTTCTACTGGGTAATTATTAATTATCATACATAAGTGACTGAACTTTAAAACTACCAAGCACTACCACAATCATTGTATTTGTGTGTTTTACCTATCTTACTGCCAACACCAAATAACACTATTAATAACTCAACCTTATAAAACCAAAGGAGGTGATTATCATAGAATCTATTTTTCCTAATGGTGCAACCGAGAAATTATGGAATTTATCTCTTCAATATTACAATCAAAATATGCGTCAAGAATTAAATTCATTTTCTCACACATTATCGGATGAACATAACCTTTCGCATGGGATAAATAATCACCAGTTGGATATACAAAGTTAATTTTTATATTTCATTAGACAAGTAATATCCGTTTAAAAACTCACAACGGGGTAAATGATAAAACTAATATTTTGCGTTTTCAATATTTATATGCAATTTTATATTTCTTGTTTTTTCTTCATTATTTTCTCTTATAAATTGTTTTTTAAAGTCATTTACTCTATGCTCAGGCAATTCTTCAAATAAGCATTCAAATATCGCAACAAATAAGTCAAATAATTGATCTTGTGTACAATTTTGATACACAGTACTTTTTGTATTATTTGCTTGAATAAATAAAGAACCTTCTTTTTGCTGGATTGAGCTACATTTTATTATTATATTGTATCTAAGTGTTATATATGTTCCGTTATACTCTGTAACAAAGACATATACTTCTCTTTCATTATCAGGATAACTATTAAAATTATGAATGCTATGCATGATATCTGGTGGTAAAGTATAATTTTTTGGAAGTTCAAGTTTTACTTTGTTAGTTTTCCATACAATTTTATTTTCTTTTGTAAGTTTAATTAAAGTTAATATAAATTCTTCGTTTATATTACTTTCTATTATTTGATTTCTTCCTATTAACTC
>CAKVBE010000157.1 GCA_934725005.1 uncultured Rickettsiales bacterium
CCTCTATGTTGAATATATAGTCCTGGTCCAAATGTATTAATCGGAATACTAAAGCCATATTTTATTTGTTGTTTTTTATATTTATATTTTAAAATATACAAATACATTTTAGAAATAAAATCTTTTTTACAATTATTATAATATTCAACTTTTCTCATTAACAATTGAAATTTATAAACTGGAATTTCACCTCTAATGCCAAAATATTTATTTTTTGTAAAACCTCTAGCTTCTTTATCACATTTTATATAATATAAATAATCATCTTTATTATGTATCATTTGTCTTTCCTCCTAACTCAAATTTATTATATATTATTGAATATAGTAAAAATGCCAATGTAAAGTTTATACTTCCAATTAGTGTATTTGATTCTGCAAGTCCATATATCATAAAAATTAAAATAGACACATATACTTTACTATTATTGATATTTTTTATTCCCATTATAAGTATAAAATAATATAATAATGTTGAATATAAACCACATCTATATACCATAGCTAAATAAAAATTATCTAGATATACTTCATTTAACACATTGTTTCCAAAAATTGTAAACACATTAGCATTTTCGATTATTCTATTCCACAAGTATGGTCGATTACTTAATAAAATACTAATTGCATTATTTTTAGTAACACCATATTTAGTTGCGAGAAAATATGATGCCCCGAAAAATAATAAAGGTAACCAACTAATTATTTTCTTATAGTTTATTTTATCTTTAAAGAAATCTAAAATGAATAATATAACAATACAATATATTCCAGTTCTAGACAATGACAATTTATATAATATTAAAGATAAAAAAGAAAAAATTATATAAAATCTTTTCTTTTTGTCATCTACTAAATAAGCACACAACACAATTGGAATATAAAACATAAACACACTATTCGGATGCGTAAATCCCAAACTATGTCTTATAATATGCCCCTCTGATGTTATCCTAATCAAGTAATTATCATTTAATATTCCTAGAAAATATAAAGTTATTGTAACAATATACATAATTGAAGAGGATATCATAAATTTTTTTAAAAATTCTTTTATATCGCAGTTTATCAATGTAAGTGCTAATATAAAAGTAATTAATAAATTAACATCCTTATAAACTATAACACTTATTGTTGATAATATGAAGAAAATAAGTGTTTTTGTTATAACCTTCCTGCCTTTCAAAGCATCTAATATTCTTAAAAACTGAAAAAATAATATAATCAGTACTGCAGAATATAATATATATGTATTAACCTTGTACTCAATTAAATATTTTAATAATACACAAATAAAAATCACAATTGTTTTTATATCTAATGAATATTTTTTCATTATTTTTCTCCTATAATAAACATTTTTTTATATTTTCAATATACTTCTTATAATTATCTAATAGAATACTTTTCTCTATTGAAAAATCAACTTTTTTATTATATTCATCTTTATCTCTTAATAATAATGATATAATATCAACAAACTCATCAACCTCATTACAAAAATAACCACATTTATTATCAATAACATTAACCAATCCACCAACAGGGCAAGCAATTACTGGTACACCTAAACACATAGACTCAAAAGCAACTAAGCCAAATCCTTCAAATTTCGATGTCATAACAATTATCTTAGATTTCTTAAAATACGGAAATGGATTTTTTTCAAAACTTCTTAATTCTATACAATCTTTTACATCATAATAACTAATCCAATCAATAACCTTATTTTTCCATGACCCATCACCCATCATTAATGCTTTAATTGTTTTTCCTCTTTCTTTAAATTGATTTACTATTTTAATGAATTTTTCTGGATCTTTTTGTTCGCAAAATCTTCCGATAAAAGCTATATCATAAATTTTGTCATAATTATTACAATCCTCATTTAAAATGTCATTTCTAGATAATGGGTTAGATACTAAAAATATTTTTTTTTCTATTAACTTCCTGAAAATAAATTCTTTTTTTATTGAATCTGACACAATAAAAATTTTATCAAATCTAATAGAAGCAATAGCATACATTATACTATTTATATTTATTTTTTTTATCCAAGAAGGATTATTATGTAAATGTGAAATCAACTTGTATTTTCCTTTAATGGATGACATTATCACACTCGCTCTATAGTCTGTAGCTATTACAATGTCAGGTTCAATGGTATTCATTACATTTTTTAATTCTTTTCTGTCAAGATTATTTTTAGTAACTATATGTTTAATTTTGTTTTCCTCCAAATATGAATTTATTAATCCTGATTCAGATATGTAATAGCATTCAAAATTATCTTTAATTCCGTTAATAATTTGTATTACTACCTTCTCTGCACCTGAAAATCCTTTATTTGGCATGACAAACATTATTTTTTTCATAACAACACCTTCCGAAAATATTATTTTTTTAAATACTTTATAATTTTTAAATTAAATAATACCTTTAGTATCTTTTTCTTGTACGAAATTAACTTTTTATTATTTTTTCTAAAATTTTCATTTATTTCCATATGATCAATTTTTTTAAAAAACGCTTCTCTTTCTTTGGGCCTTCCTATTGAATTTTCCAGATTAGGATTACCATTAATAACAAGATCCATATTCACTTTTTTTATATCAATATCTTGTATAGAATTCAATAATTCTTCTCCTTTTTTGTTCTTTATAATTATTGCAGAAACTCCATTTTTAGTTTGATTACCAAACAAATTATCTGGCACTTTCCAAAAATCACCAATTATTATATCGCCCAAATTATTGTTTCCTTTGAATTTACAATCATAACATTTTTCATTCATAATTAGCCCTTCAATAAATGAAGAAACATAATTATCCAAATTAAATGATAATTTTTTTATTTCTTTTGAATTTCCAAATACATAAACAGAATCTGGCATTTTCCAACCACAATTATCTTTATTTCTAAAATTTACCTTTACCAATTCTGATTTTTGACTTTTTTCTAATGAATCCTTATATAATTTCCAGACTTTTCTAGAAGGAACCCCTTCACATATTAAAGAAATTGTTACTAAATTGTCATTATTTATAAATGACTTTATCGCTTTAACCTGACAAGGCGTACCTACAAA
>CAKVBE010000158.1 GCA_934725005.1 uncultured Rickettsiales bacterium
GTACAGGTGCTATAAGAAAAAAACAGGGTTTTTTTGTAGTAGAACAAACATGTAGAAAATGTGGTGGTACAGGAAAAATTATAAAAAATCCATGTAAACAATGTTCTGGAAGTGGAAGAGTAAATAAACAGAGAACTTTAAATGTAAAAATCCCAGCAGGTGTAGATAGTGGTAATAAAATTAAACTTAGTGGCGAAGGTGAAGCAGGCTTAAATGGTGGTCAGAGCGGTGATTTGTTTGTATTTGTTAAAATAAAAGAACATTCAGTTTTCAAGAGGGATAAATCTGATTTGTATTTAGATTGTTCAGTGTTACCAACGACAGCAATGATTGGTGGAGAAATTGAGGTTCCAACAATAGAGAATACAAAGATTTCAGTAAAAATTCCAGCAGGAACTCAACATGATACAAAGATAAGAGTAAAAGGCAAGGGTATGCCAATATTAAATACTGAAAAACGTGGTGATATGATTTTGAATGTAAAAATAAATATACCAACATCATTATCAACGGAAGAAAAGGAATTAACTGAAAAACTTGATAAATTATTGCAAAAGTCAAAAAGTGGTGCAAACGGATTTTTTAAGAAGTGGTTTAGTTAAATTGAATATGCCATTAATTTTTATTTATTTATCATGTTATATAATTAACTGATATTTGTAAATACCAGGTATTGAGTTCAGAGACTCAATACCTCGTGAAAATAAATCAATCATACCATCGCCACCTCACACTATTGTCTGGCCTAATTTCAAAATAATTTAAGTCAGTACTTGTAAATACTGGTTTAATTAGTTAAAATTATTTATATATACTCAAATGTATATCTAAATTTAGGTTTTTTATTAATTTTATTGCTTCATCCAGGCTTTCTAACACTGCAACTTTATTCTCGATTTCTTTATTTGGCTTAACTAAATCTGGAATCATAATAACAAACATGTTGGCAGCTATACCAGCTTGGATACCGTTCAAAGAGTCTTCAATTACTACTGAATTTTCTGGCAGAATTTCTAATTCTTTGCTAGCATACAGAAATATGTCTGGGTTTGGTTTACCTTTTTCTATCAGATCACCTGTTACAATAAAATCAAAATATTGATGAAAATCTTCACCGGCTTTTTGTAAATAATATTCAGTCATTTCTTTACTTCGTGATGTAGCCATAGCCGTTTTTATACCATTTTTTTTCAAATAATCTATTAATTCGAAAAAACCTTTTTTGACTGGTACTCCATTTTTCTCTATAAATTCTTTAATAATTTTTCTTTTTAACCGTTTTACTTCATCATAATCAAATTTTACACCGCTTTCTTCTTCTAATAATTTTTTTGAATCTTTTGAATTCAAACCTATCTTTCTGTATAACGCTTCTTCTGGAATTACTATACCAAGTTGCTGAAAAGCTCTTTCCCAACATTCGATACCCAATCTTTCTGTATCAAAAATAGTTCCATCCATATCAAAAATAACTAATTCAACTTTTCTAAAATTTTTCACATTTTCCATAACTAATACCATTTATTTAAATAATTTTCTAAAACGGAAGGCAATTTTTTAGATTTTGAATTTAAATAAAATTCAATACCAATTGCATATTCGCTTAATCTATCTATAGTTAATAGCTGATTGTTATGAACATAGCTATTACCATCTTCGATGACACTTTGCATATAATTATAAATGTTTGTCATTTCATTTAAATATTTATTTTACCGAAAATATAATATAAAATACTTGTGGCAATAATGCTTTTTCCACAGTAGTCATTATGAAAATCATTACCCAAAATTTTATTTACATATTTGTTTGCAAAATATAAGTATTTTTTATCGTTAAAAAACAAATAAACACATATTAGAGCAATAACTGATAACAAAAAAGAATATAACAATGGTCTTGCTTTTTTAGTTTCAAAAATATACCTTCGTTCATTATCTAACGGAAAATCTTTTATAAGATTGAAATTTTCATTACTCATAAAATAAAATTTATTTTCATTTTTATTTAATGCGTACATTAAGTATAAATAATCCGCTGCTTCTTTAAATGTTACTGTATCTTTTTCGAAAAATGAACAAATCGCAGAAATAGCCGAAGCTCTTACTTCTGGATAATTGTTTGGTAAAGCACTGAAACCACCAAAATTTGTTTTATTTTTCATTATTTTTTCATAATGTTTGGTATAATTTTTGTTGCCTACTAATTTTGTGTATAGGTATAACCAACAATCATAATACGTATTAAAATCTCTGGCAGATTCGTTGGGTGTTTGTTTTATTACATAATCATATAATTTGCTTGCCAAATCTATATCGCCAAGAAATAAAAAACCAAGCGGATATTTGTAATATGTTTTAATACACTCTTCATTACACTTTGAAAAGTCTAAGCTTTTTATCATTAAATTTTTAAAAAAAATCATATTTACCAACTAAATAAATTGATTTTTTAAAAAAATTATTTATTATATTAAATAAAAATCAATAAATTTTGAAAAATTTTATATAAAAATTTGTTTGAATAGCATATTATGTGTTGAAGGGCACATCTCATTTCTTGTAAAATACTGAATCAACATAATGAAGGTTTCAAATATTGATGAAGCAAATGAAAAATTATAAATCTAACAAATTTTTTGAGAAATGGTTTTTAGTTAAGAATTATTTTATATTTTTCTTATATATTGTCCATATAAACTTGAAATCTTGTTAAAGATTAATTTTATTAAATTAAATTATATTGTTAATTAAGATTTAAGTTGTTTTTTGTATGAAGTTTTATAACCTTTTCTTAAAAGAAGACAGTAACGGTGTGATCAAAGAATTAATATTATTGAAGTATGGTTTTAATTTCTTTGCATTCTTTTTTAATATTTTTTGGTTGTTGTATAAAAGGTGTTTTATTACGAGCGCACTGAGTATTGTATTTCTTTATGTACTATCAACATTTGTAAATCCTTATTATTTTGTTATAATAACTTTTTCGTTATTAGTAGTATTAGGATTTGAGTCAAATAGGCTTTTAATAAAAAAATACATAAGAGAGGATTATAAATATCTTGGATATAC
>CAKVBE010000159.1 GCA_934725005.1 uncultured Rickettsiales bacterium
CCTTATATTGATAAGTCTTGTTTGAATAATGTTGGCAGTTCGCATAATAGTAATGGTTTTGAACCATATGACTCTTATACCAGGAAAATAAATCTTAAAACGCATTTAACAGCTCCTATTGTTGAATGTATTGTTGAGACCTCTAAAAATTTACTATTCAATAGGGCTGGTTTTACGTCTTGTAAAGATGAAAGCGAAACACCAACAGAGAATGAAGTTTGTTATAGTGGTTACAGATTTAAAAAAGGTGAAGATGTAACACAATATGGCTATGTGAACTTTTTGGAAAAAACTAGGGGAAGGTTATCAAATATAGTCAAAATCTTACTGGTTCTTGCTATTATTATGTATGGTTTTAATTTAGTTGTAATTGGTAAAAAGTTTAAACAGGAAGATTTCATTGTATTTTTTGCTAAAGTAGTTCTTGTTATAATGTTATCATTAAGTACGAATTGGACCAAAGTAATTTTGGATGGTGTATATTCAACTAGTGGTGCCTTCATAAATTTCATATATAATGCACTGCAAATTGAAGATTGGAAACCTGATTATAATAATCCAAAATTTGATGGTTGTTATTTTTCATACGATAAAACATTTAGTAACAATTATGATATTTATCCTTCAGGAAGAAAATATGTCGCATTCTTTGATTATGTTGATTGTAAATTTCAAAAATATATGGGATTTGATGCTGGTTCAGTAGATATCATAAATGTTATAATATTATTCTTGCTGACTGGTATCATTACTGTTATATTAGTTTTGCCATTGTTAATGATATTTTTAATACTAATATCAGTAATTGTAAAAATAGCTTATATATTTGTTGTTGCTATGTTGACACTGACAATATTATTATTTTTAACACCTATAATGATGCCACTTAGTCTATTTGGAAAGACTAAAAAGATATTTGAAGCTTGGTATAAAAAAGTAATAGCATTTATTTTTTATCCTATGTTTTTGATAGTTGCTGTTACAATATTATTTTTTATATATGATAAATTTTTTATAAGTGAAGCAATATATTTTGGTGAAAATAATGCTCCTTATCGTACAATATATTGTGGTAGAATATGTAAAATTGAAAATGAGTATAAAATTATAAATAATAATACTTCGGATGCAGATGCTGAAGAGGCTTGTGAAGTTACCCTTGGTGGTGAGTTAATTGACTTAATGAAATATCCTATATGTATATATAAAGCTAATGAAAAAGTTAGTGACAAAAGTATAGATTTCTTATCATTCTTTACTGGACTGAGATTTCCTGTTATAAAAATAAGTACATCTTTGTATAAATTCCTATTTACAAATTATGCAATATTGCTTATAATATTGTTGTTTATTGAAATGACTTTAGATGGCATAATCGAAATTGGAAGTGTAATATTTGGTGCATCTGCTGATGGTAGCGCTGCCAATAAGTTAAGATTTACTAATGTAATGGGTAAATTGTTTGGTTGGGCTATGAATAACACTTCTAGAGCTATCAATACTGGTGTTGGTCTCACTAAAAAAGGATTAAGTAGTATAGATCACAGTGATAGTGAAAATAAACATGAAGAAGCTAACAGAATTAATTTGGGAGAAACAAAAAATGAATAATATGTTTGATATGCTTTTAAATAAATTTTTTAAAAAGATTGCTTTTATATTTGTTTGCCTATTTGTTTTTAGTTGTTTTAGTTTAAATAAAACGTACGCTGATGATGGAAGTGGATTTGAATGTCATTCTGACGTATTAGGTAATTTTGGAAATGTTACTAAAACAATAACTGGTATTGCTAAATTTATTCCAATTCTTGGTAATTTTGTAAATTATGCTGATTTTTATATGAGAATAGTAGCTGCTGCTGGTAAAGGTCTTTTTGATGGTAAACCCGTTATTGAGATTGTTACAGATCTAGCTAGTTATCTTATTGGTACACCTGAGGCAAATATAGCCTTTCAATCGGCGTTTAATAGTAATCAGTACTGTCAATATCAAGACATTTTTAAAGAAGAAGATTCGTTTTTGAATGCTGATAACAAAAGATATTCTATTTTTCCAGTTATACCACTAGAGATTGGTATTAATAGTAATGGACAATGCGATATATCTGGTTCTTTAGATGATAACTTTAAGCTGTTAGTTATGACTGGTAGAGGATATAGCGATATTGGTTCAAGTACTGCTGGTGATCCTTTGGGTACCAAATGTAGTTATAGTTACACAAATTTAAATTCGACTTGTCTACTTGAAAATTCTTTACCTTTGGCTATAATTGGCGAGACAGCTCAAATGGCTACTGATGTTGTTTGTGGTTTTGGTAGTAAAAGTGCCGCATCATCTAGTAGAATTAAAAAACTTTTAACTTATTCTAAAAAAATTGCATCTGGTGTAGGAACTGCTGCTTCATATGCCGTTGAGTTAATGGCTCTTCCTGTTTTTGAATATGATGCTTACTCACTTAAAAATTATTATGGTGCGAGTCTAAGTATAATAGGAATTTTTAATTTAATAAAGGCACTTGCTGATCAAAATTATGTTTGCGCAGTTGTTTCTGCTACACAACTTGCTGTTATTGAAGCTGGTATGCCAGCTGCTGCCGATGCGATATTTGCTCTAAAATATAAACGAGCTGAAAAAGCTATAAAAGATCTAAGATTTTGTGGCTACAATTGGTATAGTTATACTGGTGTGAAACAAGGCGAAGCTGATTTTATTACCAGCGATGGTTATGTCGGTGCTGAATACTTCGAAAGAGGACCATTTGAAAAATCTTATAGTCATGCTGTTAGTTCTTGTATAGACAATGCAAATGATGAGGACTGTAAAAATAAATTAAATAATTTTGGTATTGATACTAATAGTAATTATACAGTTAAGAATGATGATATTTTTGAAAATAAGGAAGAAAAGATAACGAGTAGAAGTTTGTTTAACAGAATATACAGAGAGTATTTATATAATGGAAAGGAATATAGATTTAACTATAAATCTAATGATTCATATGATCCTAGATTACCAGAATATAAAGGATACTATGACGTTGCACATAGATACTATATGCG
>CAKVBE010000160.1 GCA_934725005.1 uncultured Rickettsiales bacterium
CCCTTAATATCTCTTTCATCAAGAATTGCGGTCTTACTATCACTTTCATAGAAAACACCTTGACAACGATATCTTTCACATTGTTCAGATTTATCGACTAATTTATACTCATAACCTCCCTTTCCATCCTTCTGACATACAGCAACAACGCCATTTCCATTGTCTTCATTTTTCCAAAAACCATTACATGTTCCCAATACTTCCTTTTTCCCACCTATACATAAGTCAGTTTCATTTCCATCTTCATCTAGACAATATAAAGTACTATCAAATTCAGCATGTCCTAAAGTCTTTACATTCTTTGAAAAAGGCTTTATTGTTCCAAATAATTTTTCACTAGTTCTCCATAAATGCTGACTAGCATTTAGCTCATCTTTAATACCACAACTCATATTAGGATAACAAAGCTTGCTTTCATCAAACTCAGTTTCTCTTATTAAATAATTATTGTCATAATAATTGCCATTATAACTGAAATATTTAACTGCTTCACATTTTGGACTATCAACCAAATCAGCACATAAACTTAACTCTCTTGTTGTTGGTTCCCTAAATTCAAAGTATTCTTTACTATTTTTAGAAATTTCTATAACAACAACTTCTTTTCCATCCTTAATAATCTTTTCTGTTTCACAAGCACAAGAATAATCTTTTGTACCATCTGCTTTATATATATTTCCTTGAGAGTTATAACCACCTTTATAACAAGCTTTCATTTCTGAAATTTCCTTCTTGGATAAATTACTAAAGTCTTTATCATTATTAAGCAGAGACAAACAATCTATTTCTTTTACACGAACTTTTTCACCAGTTAGTGAACTTACTTTATATACGCAAGTATCATCATTATCATCACAAATAACATAGGCTTTATTCGATTCAATGCAGTTTTTATTTTTCCTACTTGCCTTATTGAGGAAACATTTTCCATCAACACCACCTTCATTGATATACGCAAGAACTCTGAATGGATTTGATATAACTTTCTTAACATATCTGTCAGATAAACATATTTCATTAAATCCACCATAAGTAGAATAACTATTTTTCTTTACTTTATACTTATTTTCAATATATCCATTACTATCAATATCAACAACATAATAAGGATTACCATTTTGTAATTTACAATCAGAAGCTATTCTGCTTTCTATATTTGAGATACCATTAGAGTAGAATCTAATATCTTTAGTACTTAAATTACTATCAGCTAACTTGGCTTTATATTTATAATATTCAATTTCTAGTTTAGAGCAATCACTTCTCGAAAATCTAAGTGTTGAATTTTGTAAACTATTTTTACCACCATATTCAAAATTCTTTTTATCATCATCTTCTTCGCCTAAGCTGTAATAGTAATACATAGGATCGTTGAAGAAATCAACATTTTCATTGTTAGTAACAGCTACATTAATGTATGGTCTTTTATAACTAAAAGTATTTGATGGCTTTATTTTTATGCTATCAACACTTGGATATTTCCTGTTATAACATAGAACATTTTTATTTTTTATAACCCAACAATTTGTGCCATCATTAATGTAACAAGCACTATCCATAACACCACTATTAATCTTTGTTAATTGATGCAAACAAACTTTTGGTGTCTCTATACTATTACCATCCAAAACAGATTCTTTTGACAATACAAAATAATATTCTTGTTCATATGTACTACCACTAATTGAATAAGATAATTTTTTTATGTCAGATTTGTCTTTATTGTTATCAATTTTAACCTTTACTGTCCTACATTTATCATTAATTCCACTATCAAAGCCACAAGAATCTTTTATGACATTTTCTAAGCCAGTATTACCACCAGGAAAATCGTATTTAAATTCTAATTTTGGTTCAAAAAAGTCCAACAAAAAGTCGTTACTCTCATAGCTTTCTTCTTTTTCATTATTTGTATAACTATAATACCCAACCAAAGACAAATTTGGACTATATAAATCTGGAGTATTTCTAGGATTTGCCAAATTAAAAAATACTTGAGGAGAAGTTTGTAAGGCAAGTTTCGAAGCCTGACTCTCTTTAACAAAAACCTTTTTACCCTCATTATCTTCATAATAATACCCTCTACAATGTGTTAAATCACCAATAGGACTTCCAAATCTATCTAATTTGCAATCAGCATTATTATTAGCAACAATAGCATTGCTTGCGAATCTTGCAATATTTACAGGTATAATACCATATTCTTCTTTTTTTGTATTATTCCACATTTTTTGGACATAATAACCATTCTGAAAATGTTTCAAAAACTTTTTATCATTTATTTCGTTAACTCTCATTCCGTTTGAAAAGAAATGAACACCATAACTCTTTAAACATTCTTTTTGTTCATCACTCAAACAGTCTTCAATATTATCTTTAGAGCACGGTACACATCCATTTTTTTCTCCATCTGGGCGACATTGTAAATAAGTAATGTCGCCATCTTCGCTAACATTGGCTTGAATTAAATCACCTATTCCACACTTATCAAGTATGCTTTTACTTAAAACATTATCATCACCATAATATTCAGAAGATGATAAACCACTAACTCTGTATCTTAAATCATCAAATAAATTATCACTTCTTCTGTAATAGTTATAAAGTATATTGTTGTTATCAGTAATATTTGCATTTGAATAAAAACCTATACCAGAAACATTACCAGCTTTATTGCTCATAAATGAAGAATAGTCTTTAGCATAATACATATCGTTACTAAATGACATTATTGCTTCATGTTTTATTCTGTAACCAAGACATGTGTAAAAACAAACTGCATCAAGAAAGAAACATGCTTTGGACGCTAACCAACACTCTAAGCCTATGGTTGCAACAGCTACCGCATCAGTTCTGTCTCCATTTTCCGACAAACAGTTATAATCAGTCATAAAATCATAAAATGTATATATATTTCTTCCATATCTGTCAGTTCTAAAATAATTAGAATTTAGAGCATCTGAATAATTTTTTGAATAAAACTTTCCAGAATCAGCTGAATGTATATATTCCCTTGTATCGTTCAACTCGTCATCGTTTATGTTGTATTCTGT
>CAKVBE010000161.1 GCA_934725005.1 uncultured Rickettsiales bacterium
ATGTTATTGAAAAATGGGGCGTAAAACCAAGTAAATTACTCGATGTACTTTCACTTATCGGAGATACAGCAGATAATGTTTCAGGAGTACAGGGAATAGGACCAAAAACAGCTGTAGAATTAATAAATGAATATGGTTCTGTAGAAAATTTAATAGAAAATGTACAAAACATAAAACAAGAGAAAAGAAAAAACACTATAATAAATCACTTGGACGATCTAAAATTATCAAAAAGATTAATAACTCTTGAAAAAAATGTTGATCTTGAGGAAAAGCTAGACGATTTAAAAATACAAGCTATAGAACCAGAAAAGTTGATAAAATTTTTAAACAGTATGGAGTTTTACACAATAGCTGATAAAGTAAGAGAAGCATATCGTGATCAAGATGAAGATTTATTTAACGATAAAAAAAGCAATTTTTTCGAGTATAAAAAAATAACAAATCAAGAACAACTAGATGAATGTATAAAAAATATAAAGAACAAATTATACATAGACATTGTAACAGAAAAATACGAAAGTTATGATAACATAAGATCAATAACAATAATAGATAACACAAAAAAATATATTTGCTTTATTCCATTTGAAAATAACAAAGACAATGACCTATTTAGTTCAAATACTAAAAACCTTTTAAATACGTTCGATATCTTTAGTTCTCTTAAAAAAATTTTAGAAGATGAAAATATATTAAAAATTTCATACAATATAAAAAAACTAATTAGAATATCAAAACAGTATAATATAGGAATTAACAATTATGATGATATTGGTGTTATGTCGTATGTTCTTGATTCAGGAAAATTTGACATAAGCCAAAATGAACTAATAAAGCAATTTCTTTATAATAATATTGAACTAAAAATAAAAAATTTAGAAAAGAATAATGAATTATTGGCAAACTATGAAAAAAATAAAGAAATATCAAAAATAAGCAGTGATTTATTCAATATATCTTGCTTCAAACTAGAAACAATATTTTTCCTATATGACATAATGAAAGATAGGATCGATGATTGCAAACAAAAAGACATTTATTATAAAATAGAAAATCCTCTAATAAAAGTTCTTGCGGAAATGGAGTTTAATGGCATAAAAATCGATGTTAATGAATTGAATTCTTTGTCAAGTTACTTTTTAAAAAAAATAAATAATACAGAGGAAAGCATATTTGGAGAAGTTGGTTGTATATTTAATATTGGCTCACCAAAACAATTAGGAGAAATATTGTTTGAAAAACTAAACCTTCCACATAAGAAAACAAAAACTAATTCTTATTCAACGGACAACGAAATACTAGAAGAACTATCAGAACAGGGGTTTAAAATAGCAGATAAAATAATAGAATGGAGGCATTTTTCAAAATTAAAATCAACATATTCTGATATACTTGTAAAAGTTATCGATAAAAATTACAGAATCCATACAACATTTTTGAATACAAATGTCGTAACTGGGAGGCTAAGTTCTATCAATCCAAATATACAAAATATACCAATAAAAACAGAAGAAGGAACTAAAATAAGGAGAACATTTATAGCAAAAGATGGTTATAAATTAATTGGTGCTGATTATTCACAGATTGAGTTAAGAATATTAGCACATTATGCCAATGTTAAAAAATTAATAGAAAGCTTCAATAATAATGAAGATATTCACACAGAAACGGCAAAAAAAATTTTTGACACAGAAGAAATAACACCAGATATGAGAAGAAGTGCAAAAATTATAAACTTTAGCATTGTTTATGGAACAACTTCATTTGGTCTATCAAAAAGACTAAATAACAATAAAAAAGAAGCTGAAAACTATATTAATAATTATTTCAAAACATACCCTGAAATAAAACAATATATGAAAAACACAATAGATTTTGCTAGCAAAAACGGTTATACAGAAACATTATTAGGTAGAAAGTGTTATATAAATTTAATAAATTCAAAAGGTATTCATAAACAATTTTTGGAAAGATTAGCTATAAATTCACCAATCCAAGGTACTGGAGCTGACATAATAAAAATGGCAACAATAGAACTACAAGAAAAATTAAAAAACTTTGACGCAAAAATATTATTACAAATTCATGATGAGTTAGTAATAGAAGTAAAAACAGAGATAGCAAATAACATTGCAAGAATTGTAAAAGATACCATGGAAAATATTATAAAGTTATCAGTTCCACTTGTAGTAGATGTAAAAATTGGTAATAATTGGGACGAAATACATTGATCCAAGAGAATTAATTACGTAACATTTTTTAAAGAATAAAAAAGATCTAACCAGGTTCAAACCATATTTTTGATTTGATTTAGAATTAAGATACAGTTTCTAAACACTAGTTGGCACACATAGAATTAATAGAAAAAATAAAAGACTAAATTAGTATTACCTTAAATGGCTGACCAGTCCGTAAGTGGACTGATGTCAACGTTGTTTTGTCACAACTTTTTCGCTTTAAAAATCCAATTGGATAACATTGATTATATTATAGTCTCAAAAAATTTATTATTTTCTTGCACCCTTTGTGTTCAATTTTTCTTTTAAGTGCTTTCTTTCTTTTTTATTAGCATAAGGGTTATCAGATTTTCTCATTAACAATCTAACAACCGTACCTTTAAGGTTAAAATATTCTCTCAATGAATTCACAAGATACCTGTCATACGATGTATCTCTTAACCTTTCTGGACTATTAGTAAATATTACAAATGTTGGTGGTCTTTTTTTTGCTTGTGTAATATATTTAAGTTTAGTTGTTGCACCTTTAAACAAAGGAGGAGTGTGTTCTTCAATAGCAACTTTCATCCATTCATTTAACTTGGATGTTTTTATATAAGCATTCCAAGATTCATAAACATCAAAAATTGCCTTCATGAGTTTGTCAGTATTGGTTCCATTTAAAGCTGAAATAGGAATTATTGGCGCACCTTTTATCTCCGGAACATTTTTCTCAACAATATTTATAGCTCTATTCATTAAACCTTGTTTATTTTCAGCACTAATCTTGTCCCATTTATTCAACCCAAATACGACAC
>CAKVBE010000162.1 GCA_934725005.1 uncultured Rickettsiales bacterium
AGAAAAGTTAGCGGAATATGAAAAGCAAATTCCGCAAGCGTATAAAGAATACTCCGATAAAAACGAAATTCTCGAAAACCTTGACGGATATTACGACACGTTCAAAAGTTGGGCGAGTGAATTCGCCACTGCGAGCCGCGAGCGGAAGAAAATGATAATCTGCAAACTTATAGACCGCATAGAGATAGGTAAAGGGTACGAAATCAGAGTAAAAATGAATATAAACTACGAGCAGTTTTTATAAAAAACATACAGTAAATAAGGCTTTTACAAGAAAATAAAGGCTAAAACTGCTGTTTTTGCGTATAATATTATAGGTGGCGCAGAAAAATTGGCTAAAATGTGACACCAAACTATTGACAACCCGGGAAATAATGTGTATAATATAGTTGTCAAGATGATAGGTGCGAGGATAGCACCTTATAAAGAAATTCCGAATGAAGATATGGTGCGAGGGTAACACCTTAAAAAGAAATCCCGTTTGAAGATTATGCCCCTTGCGAAAGTAAGGGGCATTATTTTTACCAAAGAGGCATCAATGCAAACAGTTTTTACGCTGAATAAATTGTCAATGGATTTTTATACGAATTATCCTGCGATTCAATATGCGGAAATCGAATATAAGCCGTCGAGACCGTATGTGGTGATGGTTGTTGATATTGACGGAAACAAATTTGCATTGCCTTTAAGAACTAATATTCGTCATAACTATTGTTATAAATTCAAAAATACGGGGCGAGATACGCAATCGTCTACCGGTATAGATTTTACAAAGGCTGTTATAGTAAACGATGAAAAGTATATCGGTGAGCCTACGACGATAGACAATAAAGAGTACGTGGAATTGATGAATAAATTTTATTTCGTTATAAAGAAATTCCGCGGTTACTTAAACGGATATATAGATTACCGTAGAAACGGTGGAGATGGGTTTGCAGCTCGGAAATATCAATTTACGACATTGCAATATTTTGAAAGCGAATTGGGTTTATAGATTTGTTATAGATAATAACTTTATAAAATTATAGGAAATACGACAGAAAAATCTTGATTTCGACAACGATTATGATATAATGAGATTAATTTAGTTATTTATAATTCGGAATAGGATTGAATCAAATAACATTTTATTAGGAGACGTCAAATATGTTGGAAATGGACAGACAAGTTGTGATATTTGGAAACTTTAATGCCATAACGTTTAATTCTATAGAACAACTCAACAAAATAGCAAAAAAGTACAGTTTACAATTTGGCGCACAACCAGACATTGTGCTCCCCCAATCAAAAGATTTTGCTCAACCAATTATGCTTTCACAAAATCACATGTCGATTTCTTTGCCCATTCGACCTGTTCTTAATAGTCCCGATGGAAAAATTATTGTTTTTTTGGGTTCTTCAAGAATTCACGTTGAGCAAAAAGCTGCAGATTCTAATTCGTTTGAAGAATTTAAGTCTATGGCTATTGATATTATTTGTCAATTGTTGGCTTTGTTTAATGTGTCTGTTAACAGAGTGGCTTTGAATGGTCAGTTTTCTTCTGATGATTCAGGGATTATTGATAAACAATTTGATAGCGTATTTAAAAAATCTGAATTATATAATTCTTCTTCGAAAGAGTGGCAATTCAGAATTAATACTGTGGAAGTTGATAATAAACTTGGTTGTGAATTAAACAAAATAATTACATCTTCGTGTGTTCCTGTTGTATCGAGAGAGGGTGGACTTAATATAACCTTGCAGAAAATGTATGATTACAACACAAGAGTTGAAAACAATAAGATTTTTTCAATTGAGGAAATAAAAACTTTTATAGACACTGCCACAAAATATAGAGAGAAAGTATTAAAAGAGTTGGTGTAATATGAGTGTTGGATCCACAGCTTTTAGTTTAGTTATGAGCAGTATAATTGCCAGTTCAGCAACTGTTTCAATAAGTGAAGTTAATAAGAGCTTAGTATTTGGAGATTGGCCAGTTACTGCGGTTTGGCGGGAATATTCTTCGGAAAATGGGAATAATGTAGTGTATATGTATGAAAATGACACATTAAACCCAGTAAACAAAGTTGATAGAATAATTGAGTTGTTTTCTTGTAAAGTGAAAGAATGCGATTTGGACGATTTTTCTAATGTCAGTTATTTTGAATTATTAAATCAAATAAGAAAAAAAGAAGAGTATAGTGCATTCTTGAGAACTTTATGTTCTGAAGGTGAATACGATTTGCTTGAATATATAATGGTATATTTGATGCAATTTAATTTTGCATTTATAACCGGAGAAGAGGAACGATTGGTAATAGATTGTTTAAAACAAAACAATCAAATTAAATTACAGGAATGTGCTTTAAATGCCATACTCGAATGGGATAAAGTTAGTGATATAAATAGTTTAAGAGATGTTGAGATTGGAAACAGTTATCTGCAAGAATCCTTAAACGAGTTTATTGAGGAGCATTCTTGAAATGACTTATTATGTTCGTCGATTAAATAAAATATCAAATTGGCCAGATAAAAATGCAAAGATAAATAAAGAAACAATTTCGGCTGATGCGATTAGCGAGTTGAAAACAACGAAAAATCAGTTGTCTTGGTGGGAATTAGACGATATAAGTGATGACTCCAAAATTGAAAAATTAGCTGCGGCTATGCTTTCTACTATGGATTATGGAATAGGTGAAATTTGTTTGGTTATGATTCCATCTCAAGATATCTCTACTGACATTAAGTTGGTTTCTTCCCCAGAGAGCGGTAATTCGGCAGTTCAAGGAATATCTGATTTTCATTACGATATGGTAGATTTGAATTATGGCAAAATTGGTATTGTTGCGGAAACAATTGCCGAGCATACTTCTAATCTTGCAGGTATATTTGTCAAAAGAATCAAAAGCAAGAAAATAATTGAAAAATTAAAACAGTTACGTAAAGAAAAGCAGGTTGACGAAGAAAAACTTGGAAAATATGCAAGAGAAAAACTTGAGTTAGTGCCTGTATAAATCCAATTCGTTTTTTTAATGATTGGATACTATG
>CAKVBE010000163.1 GCA_934725005.1 uncultured Rickettsiales bacterium
TATGTGCATTTAACTCGGTAACACTATTAGCCAATTCTTTATTTATATATTTTGTAACATATTTACTAACAGCCTCGTGATTTCTTATAGGTTCTAAATCACAAAAACCAAATCTATTAAAATAAGGCACCCAGTTGTAAACAATATCACCTTTACAGACTTTATCAGCTAAACCTTTTCCCATAATATCACCTATTTGAAATTGTTTCAAATGCTCTACTGGTAATCCATATATAAAGCCGTGAATGTGCCAAGATTTCCCGTCCTTGTGTTTCTCTGGTACAAATAAGAATTTTATTTTTAAATTGTATTTTTTGTTATAATCACGCAACCATTGTGTAAGTTGTTTATGAAATAACTCTAAATCAGTTCGGTCTTGCTTATTAGGATTTATAGTGCCAGTAAAAAACCAGTCCCAAGGATTGCAATAAGCTAATTCAAAAATTTTAGATTTACTTCTTAAAATACTCTCACTAATTTTGTTTTCATTTACACAACCTCTAACATAATCAATGTCTTCTAATTCAATTCCACTCGATTTTAAATAATTCATTCTAATCAACTTTATTTTTTTATTACTTCCAGTTCCAAAAACTTTTAACAAAGTTTGGTCATAATTAAATGCTCTTGATTTTAATTTTTGTGGCATATAAGATTTTTTACTTCTTTTGTCCTGAATATTAGTATTTTCAACCATTACAAAGATTTTCACTTCCTTTCTTTTTTTTCTTCTTCCCGTAAAGTGTTAGTTAGTCAAGTAATAAGAAAGTAAAATCAAATGGTCTTTGCTGGGTTCCCTCGCACATAAAGTGCGACCGGGAACGCCCAGCAAAATAGATCCATTTTTATATTTTATCTATTCCTTATCTTGTTTTGTTATTTTTTCCGCATTTCTAAGTGCTTCCAACATTTTAGGCATTAAATCCATTGATTTACTATAATCTAAATACCAACCCATAGCAAATAAAATCATTTGACTTTTTGCTATTCCTCTTTTTGCTGCTAATTCTCTAAATTTATTGTCCATATCAATAGGAACATTTACAATAGTTCTACAAGTGTTTTCTTTTTTCATTTTTTCATTTTCCTTATTTTTCATTTTCAACACTCCTTCATAATTATATGCTACATTTATATACTAAAAATGTAAAAAAGTCAACATTTTTTATTGACTTTTAAGATTTTATTTTATATAATTTAAAAGAACAGCAGTTACGATTTTAACATAGGCAACACCTAATATATAAAACACTTACAACGAATGTAAGTGTTTTTTTAATAATATTTTATACAATATTCACAAAACTTTTCTTTTTTATCAATATCAGCTAAAACAATATCAATATGATTATCTAAAATTGACTGTATATCTTCCAAGTTTTTATTTAATGTATAAACAGATTGATTATTCAAATATTTTTCGTTTAAAGATATAAACTCTTTTAATCTACTAATGTCTTTTTCAATATTATCAAATAGAAATGTAAGTTCAAGACAAGAACCTATTTTAATTTTATCAATATTACTATTCTTGTATTTTTCTAATTTCTTACCCATACTATAATACTCCTTTCGATAATATTATAATATATACCGCGGTATATGTCAAGGGTGTATATTTTTGTATTTGCAAGCACTGAATTTGTACTCCCGCAAATTCCAAAAAAACATTTGTGTATATACAAATGTCTTGCTTGTTAATCCATATTTGACTTTATATATTCATCAACAAATTTTTTAATTTCTGTTGTTGGTGTAGTATTTCTCTTTTTACAAATCTCTTGAAACTTATTAAAAGTATCAAACTTAAAATCAATATGAAACTTTTTATAATTATTCTGTATATGTTTTATTTGTGCCTTATACTTGTTATTTTCCATTTTAAACCCTCCTATTACAATATTACAATAAATATGGTTAAAAATCAATTTTACACAATAAAAAACGAAATACGAAACAATAATACCAGTTTTTAATGTTAATTAAGGGCTGTTACTATCACTTTGTTTTAGTAACAACCCTATAACAATTATAAAATGCGGTCATTTTGTACAATGGACTTTCGCGACATAAAAATAAAAAAAATACAACGCAATAAATAAAAAGCTAATTTTAAATAATACAACGCTCCAAAACATTTATATATTTATTTCACGTTCCATTGACAAAATATAAGTATTGTATTATACATTAATATTTTACGACTTTCTAAACTTATTGAAAAACTTGTCCCAAAAAGAAACATTATTATTATTACCAATGTATTTCATATCTTTTGCAAGTTCCTTTTGTTCCTTAACTGAAATAATATCAAGAAGTCTTTGATTTTCATTTTCCAAATATTCAATTCTTTTTTTATAAATATCAATGATTTGTTCTTGATAAATAGTAATATCTTTTTGCGTAGAATCTTGTCGAACTTTTTTAGAATTATTTTTAAATTCTTTTATATAATTATAACCTTTATCAGTAAAAAACAATTTATTATCATCAGTATAGTAAAAATAATCATTCTGTTTCCAGTCCGACTCTGGAATAGTCTGTTTTAATATATCTATGCGTTTATATATAGTGCTTTTTCCAATACCTAAATCACTACAAATATTGCTAATTTTATAGTCCATAAATTCCACCTTTCCAGTCCAACAAAACTAATAGTACAATCAATATAACACAAAAGTAGCATATATGTAAATAGTCCAATAGTCCAAGAAAGATAAAACCCTTGACATATTTTAAAACTTATATTATCATAATAAAAAACTAAAAATTAGATAAATTGATTAGATAGCTTGTCAAAGAGTTCATCTGTATAGTCTAACCAACATACAGAGCAATAATCATTTTTATAAGTAGGTTCTATGTCTGTCCAATTCATAGAGCCTTTTCTTTTTAATTCTGCAAATTTTAAACCTCTACTATGATAATATGTATGTGCATTTAACTCGGTAACACTATTAGCCAATTCTTTATTTATATATTTTGTAACATATTTACTAACAGCCTCATGATT
>CAKVBE010000164.1 GCA_934725005.1 uncultured Rickettsiales bacterium
TTCTTAGCAATTTCTTCTTTCTCTTTTTGTTGTTTCTTGCTATCCGCATACTTTTCTGAAAGTTTATCTACTCCAGCTGCAGTTGCTTTTTTAATATCACCAAGCAAATCAGCATCTTTATCTTTATTTTTTCCAAAATATTTTTTAACAGGTCCAAAAATATCGTCTACGATTTCTCCAAAACCTTTTCGTATAGTTTCACCCATACCTTGAAAAAATGGTTTGCTTTCATCGCCAAACATTGCACGTTTAAAATCTTTTGAAAATTGATCCATATCAACCCCAAAAAGCGCTTTAAATATGCCATTTGCTGTTGTTCCACCTTCTTTAGCTAACTCATCTTTTATAGCTTTAAAGGTACTACTTGTTTTTTCTTTTATTTTAGCAAATACATCATCAAATCCTTTAGCAAGTTTCTGAGATATACTATGCACATCTTCTTCACCATTGCCAAAGAATAAATCATACGCGTAAACATCAACTGTATTTATTGTATTTTTTAAAAACTCTGCCGGTTTCTTTGTAAGTAATGCAAACCCATTAAAAAACGCTTTTAATTTTTCAGAAGCACGATCAGCTTTCTGAATTTGACTAATATAAGTCTCCGTTATTTCTTCAGGTTCTGCTTCTTCAAGCATCTTATTTATTTTCTCAGGATCATCTGTATCTATATCAAAACTATTCGGATCAGTTTTCTTTTTAGTTTCATCAATGTTAGTTGCAGTTTTTGATGTAGAATTTTTACTACCAGTTACTGTATTAATATCACTTTTAACAGTAGTTGTAGTAGTTTTTGAACCAGGGTTATTTATAGCGTGTAATATATCTTCAAGGATAGAATTTGTTGTATCTAATCGCTTCGCGCTAGCCATAATAGGAGTATCCATTAGTTTGGATTCATCCATAGAACCATTAAACAATGCGTTATATACACTATCTCCTGCAGTTTCCGCATCTCGTATATCTTCATTATAAGAAGATATTGCATTAAGTAATTCGTTCGATCCTCTCAATTGTGTTCGTTTATCTACATTTTTATATAACACTTGCACAATTTGCATTATCTTATCTGCATTTGGACCAGTTATACCATATATTTTTGGATCCAAATCCTGAGCGCGTTTACTATTTGGATTAAAGTTTTTCATATTTTTGAAATTATATTTCTCAATTTTATCTATAGCATCTAATATATCTTTTCTATCTTTTTCATTAGAAAATCGTATTTTATCTATATTCTTTTCTAATTCTTCGTTTATAGAGTAATTAGCATCAGCTACAGCGGCATTATATGAATTATCATATTTTTTCTTTATCTGTGATGCTGATATAAATTGTCCTTTATTATAATCAAAACGTTGCTCTTCTCTTCCAGTAATACCACTATAAATTTTACTTAACCACGTAGGTATTACTTCAGTTAGCGCTTTATGATCTTTACCGGTCCAAGACATAGCTTCTTTATTATATTTAGATAAATCCATTTTTAGATCTGGAACTGTTAATCCAAACATATCACCTAAAAATTGAAAGAATCCTCCATTTTTTCCGCTTTTAGCCTGTGTTAAATTTACCAATGCTGTAGAAATAACTCCTGAAATCGTATCGTTAATCGATTCAAACGCATCTTTCACAGCATTCGGTATAGCTTTTTTAATCATAGCTTTCATAGGAACAGATAATGGAGATCCGGTTATTCCAGCCATAAGCAAAGGTGCAAACTGTGGTATCATTGTTAACATACCAAATTCTGTATTTTCTAATCCACCTGTATTTTGTTTTAAATATTTTTTATAAGCAGATAAATCTAAGGACCCTTCTGATCCAAATAAATCTGCTATAGTCACTTTGTCATCATCAGTTTTTTGTTTACCATTTTTCATTTCTGTTTGTATATCTCTAATTTCTTTAAGTAAATCAGTCTGCTCTTGCATCTGCTGTTTTTGCGTTTCGAAAAATGTTGTAGAATTTTCAATATGTGTACGTAATGCATCATTTGTAAACTCAACAACTTTACCTAAGTTTGCATTCATTGCTGTTAAATCATTATGGACAATACCACTCGCTGCACTTATTCCGGTAATCATTCTTTCTGTAGAGGCCATTATTACATCAGCATTAAATTTTGATGTCTCTACCATAAGTCCACCAATTGCTCTTGTAGATTTAGAATTAGATTTTTTTATCGCATTTGAAGTTTTTCCCATGGCTAATGCCATTACATTTGCAGTATACTTATCTGATGATGAAATTTCATCATCAGAATCGGAGTCAAAATCTCCAAATGAATCCATATTAAATCCATCATCAGAACTATCATTTTCGTTAAATGCGTCATCTAAAGAATCAAAGCTACTAAAGTCTATCCCAAAAACTTTTTCCATAGCTTTATTTTCTTCTTCTTCAATACGTGTTTTATTATAAAAATTACCACTAGCTAAATCTTCTTTTAAATTTCTATACGTTTTTGATATTGTACCTTTAATTGAAGCAGTTGGATTTTTATCTGATGCTTTTTCTTTTATCTCGTCTATAGTATCTTGAACAAAATCTTTAGCATTTGAATACTGCTCTACGATTACAGGATTCATCTCTGCAACTGTATCTATCGTAGCATATTTTATAGATTTAAGCACATTTGAAAGGTAACTACTTTTGGCCATTATCAGTTACTCCTTTCCAACATATTTTCGAAAATATTTCTTACTTTATGTTGAGGAATACCCTATTTGAGGACAAAAGAAGTCCCTCTACCGAATTCGGTAGAGGGACTAAATATATTATTCAACCCAACTTGGACAAGAACTTTTAGCTTTAAGAGTCTTGTGAGCTGGAATAATTTTAGATCCTGGAACCCAAGATACTGATCCATCTTCGGCAACTGTTCTTCGCTGATATACTTTTTCTGTTTTAGGTGTATCTTTAACAGATAATGAGAAATTACTGGTTTCTCTTCCACCAAGAGGAAGTTTTCTTCCACAATTAAGATAAGTGTTAACG
>CAKVBE010000165.1 GCA_934725005.1 uncultured Rickettsiales bacterium
AGATGGTACACATATTATGATTAATGGTCCAAACCATGATTTTGAATTATTCACTGAGTATATAAAGTGTTTAATCATTTCTCCAGCTGCCTTAAAGTCAGCTATAACTCCATCTTTCATTGGTCTGATTGTATCTATTAGTGCCGGTGTTCTTCCTAACATCAACTTTGCTTCTTTTCCAAAAGCATATGGCGTTCTTCTGCCATTATTGTTTATTATTGCCACTACAGAAGGCTCATTTAGTATAACACCTTCATTTTTAGCAAAAACTAATGTGTTAGCGGTACCCAAATCTATCGCTATATCCTTCGACTTAAAAAAAAACATTATAAATTAAAACTAAACATTACTAATCTGAAACAGCACAGGTTTTAGAATATAAATTGTTACTTTTTATTTACAATAAAAATATTAAATTTATTTTCGTCTGCCAGCTATTTCATTACCAACTATTTTCTTAAAAAACAACTAATACTCAGATGATATTAAACTGCATAAACGCTTGTGGTTTGTATAAACACAAGCTCATTCGAGTTCTAGTATACTATGTATTATACATAATATAAACAACAGAAAAAATAAAAACTTCTTCATAATATTTGTTTTATATATACTAACGATGTGATTCGCAACCGTAAGTTTGTAAAATTAATATGTCAACACCAAATTTATAAATTTTTCAAAATTAAATCATGTATCTTTAATAATTTTTTGTATTAAACTAAATTTCACATATATTTTCAATATTTATGTTGTCTAGATTATAATTTTTTTTTGTCAGATTGAGTATTAAAGCACATGTAATTGTTATACTTATTATTGATGAACCGCCATAACTAAAAAATGGTAATGTCATACCTTTTGTTGGTAATATGTTTAGTGTTACACCTATATTTATAAATACTTGATATATGATTAATAGACTGAGTCCGTTTAATGATAAAAATTTATATGTGTTTTTTCTGTTATCATAAGCGATTATGATTATTCTTAATGTTGTGTATACATATATCGAAATAATTGTTAACGAAAAGAGAAAGCCAAATTCTTCGGTAATTGAAGGAAATATGAAGTCGGTATGTGTGTCTGGTATTACCTTTTTTACTTCTCCGTTCAATAGGCCAGTTCCTAAATAACCTGCGTTTCTGTATGCTTCTAAGCTTGTTAAAACTTGATAAGACATATTTTTTGAATCCATTAGACTTGAGACATATGTGTTAATTCTGTTTTTTACATGTGGTAAACTTAAATAACACACAAATATTATGAATACAAATATTGTTCCGATAATAAATAAATTACTAACTTTTATATCTGATAGAAATAACATTGATAAATATACGCATAATAATAATACTAATATTCCAATATCTGGTTGCATATAAAGAAAAACTGAAACTATCGATAATGGTATGAATGAAAAAAATATTTTTAAAATATCTGGCATCTTTTTTGTGACAGAAAGTATATAAGATATTACCATTATCAAGAATGGTTTTATTATTTCAGATGGTTGTATAGAGAATCCAAAAATATATAACCACCTTTTGGCTCCTTTAGTTGAAAATCCTGACAATTTTACGCATAACAGCATTATTAAGCATATTAAAAAACATAAACTGACTATTTTTATGTTTATAAAATCACCAGCCGCTATTATTGTAAAACCAATGAAAAAAGCTAATATTGTGTATATTAATTGCTTTTTTAAAAAAAAATAAGTGTTAACGTCTATCCTCTCGGCTACTGGAGAACTAGCGGTGAATATAAATAGGCATCCCAATAAAGAATATATCAAATAAACAAAAAATAGTTTCTTATCAATTGATATCCATATTTTCTTTAAATAACTTAACTTACTTCTATCAAACATACTATTAAATTCAATTTTATATTATAAAGTTTTAATTATTCTAATAATTATGTAAATATTTTTTTATTTTTTATTTACATTAATTATTTTTTATGTTATTCTTATTAGAAACTAATTAAATAATATGGAATACTAAAATGGCTGAAAATTTAAATAAAAATGTAGGTTCAATTGGACAAGATAGTAAAAATATAAACAATGCTGTTATTGGGCAAAAAAGTTCGGAAAAAAAAGTAAAAAAAGACATAACAGATAGCAAACAAGGTGATAAAGATAAAAATGTTATTAATAAGAACAGGGAAAGAAACAATAAAAAAGAAAAAAAATGGAATAAAAATAAGTTTGCTGAAAGATTTAACGAATTTTTTAAAAGAAGTTCTAGTTTAGTTTTATTTTTTGTTTGTGCAGTGCTTTCTACAATATTCCCATTTTTTATAATTCCAGCATTAGGATTTATGTTTAGAGCTGCATTATCGGATAAATTAATTGAAAGTGGTTTAAATAATAGTAATGGGATTGTAAAAGCAGCTTCTCGTTGTTTGTATGGTGCCACTGGAGTCGGTCTTATAAAACACATTGATAAGTTTGTGACAAATAGCAAAATAGATATAAATTCTCAAAAAGGATATGTACATGATGCTATAATGGCTGAGCCAAAAGATTATAATAAAAAAAGAAAGAGTCAAAATGTAGAAAATAAGGAAGAAAAGATGAATAATTTAAATTTTGGTTCCGTTAATAGTATAAATAATGATGCGAATAAGAATACAGGCAATATTGGTAACAAAAAGTTTTCAGAAAGAATTTCGCCAAAATCTGGATCTGCTGTTGAGCAAGAAACAAAAAATAGGACAAATGTAAAATTAACAGAAGGACCTAATTTACAATATTAGTTTAATTATTTTTTTTCAGATATCATGCATTGCTGTTATCCGATCTAATTTTCAAATAATTTAAGCCAGTACTTGTAAATACTGGCTTAATTAGTTAAAATTATCTCTATAGACTCAAATTTTGATAAAAAATAAATATTTTTATCACAAATAGTTAAGAAAAACTATTGTTAAATCCTTTCCCTCCTTGAGGGAAAGTGCCCTGAAAGGGCGATAGGGTGCT